>DAOQTN010000163.1:0-6298 GCA_035340555.1 Anaerolineaceae bacterium
TCGTTCGTCAATGAAATTGCCCACCTCAAACTGTTCTACGAAGGTCTCACCCGCCTGGATCAGGCCCTCGAGACCGTCCCGGGTGCTGCAGAATCCTGGGAATACAACGAAGATGCGACCCAACTGACCTTCCAACTGCGCTCCGATCTCAAGTACTCGGATGGCACCCTGCTCAATGCCAAGCGCTTCGAATATTCGATCCTGCGCAACATTGACCCCGCCACCGCTGGTGAGTACGCCGGTATCACCGATGAAATCATCGGCGCTCCCGAATGGCGCATGGCCTCTGCTGAGGACCTGGAAGCCAATGGCGACGCCCTCAAGGCTGCCGTGGAAGTTCGCGCCCTAGATGCCGCGGGCAATGCCTGCGTCGATTACGAACAGGCCGACTGCCTCACCCTCCAGCTCAAATTCGCGAAGCCGGCTCCCTACTTCCACACCGTCATGTCCCTGTGGGTGACCTTCCCGGCCAAGGAAGAAAACATCACTGAAGGTGGCGATATCTGGTGGAACAGCTCCAAGTTCCAGATCGGCAATGGCCCCTTCGTTATGAAGACCCTCGAACCCTTCGTCCGCGCGTACTTCGTCCCGAACGCCAACTACTGGGCTGGTACCGCCAGCTACGATGTGGAATACAGCTTCATCACCGAAGGCGCTGTGGCCTTTGAAGCCTACAAGAACAATGAGTTCGACATCATTGGTCTGGGCGCTGATGATCTGGCCACCGTTCAGGCCGATCCGGTTCTGAGCACCGAAGCCAACATCTACCCCGGCTCCTGCACCTACGCGTTCTACATGAACAAGGACAAGCCCCCCTTCGATGATCCCAAAGTTCGCGAAGCCTTCTCCTATGGCACCAATCGCGATGCCTGGGTCAGCGATATCCTCAAGGGCCTCGGTTCACCGACCCTGACCTGGATCCCCAAGGGCTTCCCGGGTTATGATGAAACCGAAGATCGCTGGCAGTATGATGTCGAGAAAGCCAAAGCCACCATTGCCGAATCGACCTATGGCAGCTTTGAATCGCTCCCCGAAATCACCCTGACCTTCTCCGGCACCTCCCGCAATATCCCCCGCTTCGAGTGGCTGGCCAATCAGTGGACCACCAACCTGGGCGTCAAAGTCAAACTTGACCCGGTTGAATCCACCACCTACACCGCCCTGACCAAGGAACGCGAGACCCTGCCCCAGGTGTTCTACCTCGGCTGGTGCGCTGACTACGCTGATCCCCAGAACTGGCTGTCCGTGTACTGGATGACCACCTCTGCCTTCGCCCAGCGCTATGGCTTCAGCAATCCTGAAATGGATGCCCTGATGCAGGAAGCTGATGCGACCCTCGATCCCGTCAAGCGCGCTGACCTGTACCTGCAGGCTCAGAAGCTGCTGGTGGGCGATGCCGCCGTCATCATGATGGTCAACAACGTCAACAGCTATCTGATCAAACCGTGGGTCAAGGACGTCAAGTTCACCCCCATGGATGCCGGCTGGCCTGGCGATGTGGACCCGCTCTCCATCACCATCGACACTTCCCTCATCCCCTAATCACGGATGACGGGCGCAGACCAGGCTGAACCTGGCGAGCGCCAGTAGACAACGCTGGCCGGTCTTTTCCAACCGGTCAAGATCGGCCAGCGTTCCCCCCACCTTTACACATTTTTGACCGTTTTCTGCTGCCCGGCTGGGTTGGGCAGTTTATCTTCAGCGGTAGGAGCATTTATGGTCCCCTATATCATTCGCAGACTCCTGACTATGATCCCGGTCCTGATCATCGTTTCGGGCATCACGTTTATCCTGATGCATTCGGCCCCCGGTGGCCCTTGGGACCGCGACCCCGGTGCCCGTCAGGTGGATGCCAACACCCAGAAACTGCTTACTGAATATTATGGTTTGGACAAACCTCCGCTGCGGCAGTGGATGGCATATACCTTTGGCGATGTCAATAAAGATGGCAAGTTCATCTGCGGAGCAATTTGCGGCAACCTGGGCCCCTCCTACCGCCAACGTGGTATGACCATTCAGCAAATCCTTTTCTCGCCCCCTGAAGGCAAGCCTTGGTATTTCAGCCGGTTTGGGTATTCCATGCGGCTGGGCTTCCTGGCATTGACTGTGGCGGTGCTGATCGGTATGCCCATGGGCATCCTCTCTGCACTCAAACAGAACACCGGATGGGATTATGTCGCGATGTTTATCTCCACTCTGGGCGTTTCCATTCCCAGCTTTGTGGTTGCCATTTTCCTGATTATTATTTTCGGCTCCTGGCTCAAGGTGCTGACCATTGTACCGAAATCCTGGGACAGCTTCGGGGTCTGGATTCTGCCGGCCTTTGTCCTTGGCTTTGGCACCTTGTCCCGCACGGCCCGTCTGACCCGCGCTTCAATGCTGGAGGTCATCCGTCAGGATTACATCCGCACGGCGCGCTCCAAGGGCCTGGCGGAGGGCACGGTCATCTCCCGCCATATGATCAAGAATGCCCTCATCCCGGTTGTGACTATTCTCGGCCCGAATCTGGCTGGTTTGATTACCGGTTCCTTTATTATCGAAACGATGTTCTCCTTCCCAGGCATGGGACGCGCCTATGTGACGGCCATTGGCCAGCGCGATTACTCCATGATCATGGGGACCACCCTGATCTTTGCCATGCTCATCAGCCTGGCCAACATTTCCGTGGACATCGTCTACGGCTTTATTGATCCCCGCATCCGTATTGAGTAGGAGCCAAAAATGGCTGTAACCCCGAGCAAAATTGTTACATTCGAACTTCCCGAGAAGCGGCGCAGTTTATGGGGCGATGCCTGGTATCGCCTGGTGCGCAACAAGGCCTCCGTGGCTGGCATGATCATCATTGTGGCGTTCTTCTTGATTGCCATGTTTGCCGGCGCCATTGCCAAACAGAACCCACTGGTGATTCACAGCGGTTCTGATTACCTGCCACCCGCCTGGGTTGAGAAGGGCATCAATGGAAAACCCAGTAATCCGGACTTCCTGCTGGGAACGGATACATTGGGCCGGGATGTTCTGGCCCGGGTTCTTTACGGAGCCCGTGTTTCCATGATTGTGGGGATTGTCCCCACGTTGATTGTGTTGATTGTCGGCACCATCATTGGTCTGATCGCGGGTTATTTTGGCGGCATCTGGGACAACCTGCTGATGCGCTTTACCGACATTGTCTGGTCCTTCCCGGATCTGCTGTTTTTTATCATTGTCATGATCGCTCTGCGCGACACTTTCATTGGCAATCTGCTGAACGGCCTGTTCCTGCTGTTTGCCGCCCTGGCCATGGTGGGCTGGGTGGGGGAAGCCCGTGTTGTGCGCGGGCAGGTGCTCTCCCTGAAGGAAAAGGAATTTGTCGAGGCTGCCCGCTGCATTGGGGCCAGAAGCGGCCGTATCATGTTCAAGCACATCATGCCCAACGCCTTGGGACCCATCATTATTATGGGCGCGATGACCGTTCCGGGCATGATCATCACCGAGGCCACCCTGGGCTTCCTGGGTCTGGGCATGCGCCCGGCCAGCGACCCCAATAACCTGCCCTTCTTTGTCACCAGTTGGGGGACGTTGATGAACGAAGGCAACTCGGCCATCCACGCCCAGCCCTGGCTGCTGCTCATGCCGGCCATCTGTGTTTCCCTGGTGGTGCTGGCTTTCACCTTCCTTGGCGATGGCCTGCGCGATGCCCTTGATCCCCGCATGCAGGGCACTTCCTGATCCTGAACGGTACACCTCATCCCAAGTCTGTTGAAGCGGGCCGCAAGGCCCGCTTTTCGTTGGCGCACCCGACTGAACCGCCGTGCGGTTTCAGTTCATCCATCCGACAAAGTCAGGTGACCTGCACGATCCTGAGGGTTCAGATCATTCTGATGATCCTGGTCAGTCAGATTGTTCAGACCATTCAGGCCGGCCAGACCAGCCAGGTCAGCCAGATGAGCCAGATCAGTCGCCACTGTCTCCAGCACCACCTCCGGATTTCCGGGCGGATTTGGCGGCAAGGGACTCCGCTTAATTTGTTCCGGTTTAAGCACCAATCCGCCGTTATAATTACCCTGTTTCTTGTTCCTGATATCAACGATTGGAGACTCCCGCTCATGCGTAGAAAACTTTTCCCTCTGCTTGCCCTCGCCCTGGTCATCAGCTTGCTGCTGGGGGCCTGCCGGACTACAGAATCCCCGGTTGAAGCGACGGAAACCCTGCCCGCCACCACGGTTGCCAGCCCCAGCCCCGCACCCAGCCCAACGCCCACCGCCATGCCCCGAATATTGACCATCTGTCTGGGGCAGGAGCCGGCAACACTGTATATTTATGGCGGCGCTTCCCGGGCCATGTGGTCTGTACTGGAGGCGGTTTACGATGGCCCGGTGGATACGCGCGGCTTTGTCGCGCAGCCGGTTATACTGCAGAAGATCCCCACCCTGGCTGATGGCGATGCCCGTTATACAGGTGTTGATGTGGCCTTTGGATCACCAATTGTTGCCGCTGATGGCAGCTTGTCCAACCTGGTTGCGGGCGTGCGGTACCTGCCTTCCGGCTGTAATGATGATTCCTGCGCGATCACCTGGGATGGGCAGAGCCCAGTCCAGATGGACGTGTTGGCACTGACCTACCATCTTTTGCCGGGTATCAAATGGTCGGATGGTACTCCACTGACCGGAGCAGACTCGGTTTATTCCTACACGGTGGCGGCGGATCAACTGACACCCATCAATAAACGCCTGGTTTCGCGGACGGCCTCCTACCAGACCGCTGCGGAGGATCCGCTCACCACAGAATGGATCAGTATTCCCGGATACCGCACCCATAATTTTGCCGAAGCTTTCTGGCACCCATTGCCCCAGCATATCTATTCGCTATATTCTGCAGACGCTCTGTTGAGTGCCGAGGAAGTGGCCCGACATCCCCTCGGTTGGGGGCCTTATGTCATCTCCGAATGGGCACCGGGCGGGCATATCACCCTGCAGCGCAACCCCAACTACTTCCGCGCGGCCGAAGGACTGCCGCACTACGACATGCTGGTATTCCGCTTCCTGGGTGAGACGGCAGACGGCAACCTGGCGGCACTGCGCAACGGCGAGTGTGACTTTGTGGATCAGACCACCGCCTTGCTGGACGGATTTCAACAGGCGCTGGAGTATGAACAGGAGGAAGCCATCAAGGTCTGGCTGGGATTGGGACCCGAGTGGGAACATCTGGATTTTGGTATTCGCACTGCAGATCTGGATGATGGGTACAATCCATTTTCTGAAGAGCGCCCGGATATCTTCGGTGATGCGCGGGTGCGCCGGGCATTCACCGCCTGCCTGGATCGCGAAGGCCTGATCCGTACCTTCCTGTACAGCCGCTCGGCTGTCCCGGCCGGGCTCTTCCCCCCCAACCACCCCCTGTACACCGCCCATTTGTCCCCGACGCCCTATGATGTGGCCGGAGGTAGTGCCCTGCTGGAGCAGGCGGGCTGGCGGGACAGTGATAATGACCCGGCCACCCCGCGGCTGGCCTATGGGGTTGCGGGGGTTCCAGATGGGACACCGCTGGAGGTCAGCTACCTGGCCACCAATGCCCTGCTGCCGAATGCGGCGGCGGAATATCTGGCTGCTTCACTGCAGCAATGCGGGATTGGGGTGACCCTCACTTCATTAACAGCGGGGCAGATGTATGCCGCCGGGCCGGAGGGGCCACTATTTGGCCGGAATTTTGATCTGGCCCAGTTCAGTTGGGCCCCGGCGGTGGATGCCCCCTGCTACGTTTATCAGACCAATCAGATTCCTTCCTCCCAGAATGGCTGGATTGGCGCCAATATCGGCGGTTACAGCAACCCGGCCTATGATGCCGCCTGCCAGGCAGCCCGCCTGGCAGCGGGCACCGATGCCGCGGCTGAAACAAATCTTGAGGTACAACGCTTGCTGTCCGAGGATGTACCGGTGGTCCCCCTGTATTACCGGATCAAGTTGACCGCCTCGCGGCGGGATCTGTGCAACTATACCTTTGACGTTAGTGCGCGCTCTGAACTGTGGAACCTGGAGTCTTGGGACGCCGGCCCACTTTGCATTCCGTAGCGTCAGCAATCTATTCGAGCTTGATCCAAACAGAAATGCAGGCTTGGCCTGCATTTCTGCGTGTTGTATGTCGTGGGGCCGGCCTGGGCTGCCCAGGGGCAGTCCAGGGTTGTCCTCGAGGCGGATATGATCTGGATATTCAGGACTTTAGCTGATGCGGTTGGCTGGGGGGCTCATACAAACCTGGTAAGGCCTTAATGTATGGCTTTTTCAAGAAAGCTTGACAGATAGACAAAAAGATCCTTCTCGGTAAA
>DAOQTN010000164.1:0-4586 GCA_035340555.1 Anaerolineaceae bacterium
GCCCCACCGCTGGAGCTGTGCTGATCGATTTTGGCCTGGCCCAGGCCAGGTTCGGGATTGAACCACAGACTGGCATGGCAGGATTTATTCTGCCAGCCCGGCTGCCGGCACCAACCTCACGGGATCGGAAAGTGGAAAATACCGCGCCAGGCCCGCGGGGCCTGGACTAATGCATTGTGGTATGCGCGCACCGCCTCCTGGATTGAATTATCCCAAAACACCCGGGTGGAAATCCTGGGCTTCCGCTGCGCGCTCAGCCCGGTGCCCTGATCGAGCACCCACCAATTTCCTTCCGGATGTTGGATTTATTACCCATCCATCCGGTCCAAAATAAGAGGCAAATGATCTCTTTGTTATTGAAAGAGATCCGATTTTTTATTCCTTCTCAAATCCTTGACTGCTGAACTTCAATGTCCTGGCATTCTCTGTCACCGTGCGGACCACATTCTCCGGCACGCCGTTGGGAATCTCGGCCTCGATCTCCAGAGTGACGATGACCCGCGCGCCGACCAGGCTGGTCAGATGCGCAATGATTTCCTCAGCAATCTTGCCGGCGTCACTGCCCGCGCGGATGCTGTTGAGTGTGACGGTTCCGTGATAGCGGGTTGGCTGCGCTGGTGGTGGTGGGGGCGTCGGAGGGGTTGGTGCAGCCGCGTGCCCGTTGTCATCAACGCGGCTACTCACGAACCCTTCAGGTTCGGGCGGTCTGGTCTCGGTGTCCATTTGAGCCCGGGCCACATCGCCCTTCACCAATAAGCCGGGCGAATAAGGATCAAAGAGGGAAATTGACTCCTGGGCGCGCAACCCGCGGTAACGCCCTGAGTTCTCATCGTAACTTTCGGCGAAGGCAAAACCTTCTTTCTGCCAGGTCAGCAGTGAAACCCCGCCCCGCACAGCCTCCAGCAGTACTTCAGGGGCTTTCAACCTCGGCAGGTAAATGTAGCGTGCAAAATCCTCCGCCAGGGTTTTGATGGCGACATGGCTGCCGCGCCAGAGTGGGACGCGGTCCAGTTCCATGCGCAACCGGGTGGCGGCGAAGCTGGTCAGTAGCAGTTCATCGTTCTTGAGCTTCCTGCCCATGCGCACGGCGAGCGCTTCGGACCCACTAAGCCGGACGGCTTGCAGTGTGACCGGCGACTGCGGTGTCCCCTGCACCGGCACCAGCGCCCATTGGTAGGTCTCGGGCAGCCGGGCGGTTACCGCACTGTCGGCTGCGCTTTTTTGGGTTTCGGCCTGCTTGACCTGCTGCGGATCGAGGTTGAGAATCACTTTCTCCTCCAGGACCGATTCCCAGGCCAGATAGCGGCGGGTGGCTTCATCCAAGTCTTGCAGGCGGATTTTATCCGCCGCCAAAAACACCAGGGTGTTTTGGAACAGGCGCGGGGTGTTGCCACGAAATTCCAGTATGGCTTTGGCGGCTGCCTCAGCCGCGTTGCCGGGGTCTTTGCTGTAGGGATGCTCCACGCCCAGCACCACCAGGCGGGTTTCAAAGTCATCGGGCACATCCCCACTCGATTGCGGCATGGCATGGATGCGGGTGAAATCGCCTTTTTGAGCCAGGTCGGCTCGCAGTCGTCTCTCCAGCTCGCGCACCACTTTATCGCTTTCGCGTTTAAGCTGGTCAGCGCGGTCTTCGGCCAGTTTGGTGACGGTTGGCTGGGTCGAGTACCAATAGCGCTGCCCATCCTGATAGAGGAAGGTGGCTGCTCCGGCCAATCGCCGCAGGGCATCCATGAACACGGCCGGGGTCTCACCGGGCATGACGCAGCCCAACTTGACGCGCCGATCTTCCACCCCGCGGCGGGCCGCCTGGGTTAGCGGGGCGGAGCCCATGTAGATGGTGCGGGCAACGCGGCGGCAGGCGGCAAAGCGGCCCAGGTTGGGCACCTCGCCATCCATGCGCAGCGGCAGGGAGCTTGGTCCGTCCACATCTTTTTCAATTACCGGCACCCAGTTGTCGGAAAGGTAGCGGGTCAGCTCGAACTGCACCCGGGGGTCGTCAATGGGAATGTTGGCGGGCAGGATGAGCGGGTTGCGGTCGCCTTTTTCCCACAGGCTGTGGATGACGGCGGCCATCAGACGCAGCACCCCGCGCGTGCGTTGGAATTTGACCAGCGTGGACCAGTCGGTGTACAGGCGGTCGAAGATTTCAGGATGGATGGGGTAGGCCGCTCTGATGCGCTCCTCGTATTCGGCATCCTTGCATTCCGGGGGGAACTCGGCGGCCTGGCTGCGGTACAGATCGGCAAAGGCGCGCGCGGTGACATCCCGATCGGTGAATTGGGCGGCATCTGACAGGGGCTGGAACAACCGCCGGCGAACAATCTCGAAACCTTCTTCAGCACTGGCGGGCCGCCAGGAGGATTCCACCCGCCCGATCACATTGCGCAGCCGGTCGAGAGCTTCGCGCCCGCGCTGACCACCCACTTCGGCATTGTCGGCCTGGGTGTGGGGCGATCCGGTGGTATCGGACGCCGGCAGGCTGATGACCAGCAGGCAGTTTTGTGCCAGGCGGGCTGATTCACTGAGGGCCTGGGCAAAGGTGAACTGCGTTTCAAAGCCGCCGGCGGGCAGGTCGCTCTGATCGTGCAGCTGGCGGGCATAGGCCACCCATTCATCGATCAGGATCAAACAGGGGCCGTATTCATTGAACAGTTCACGCAGCCGGTCACCGGGGTTGGTGGCCTGCTCGTCATCGGCCCGGATGCGCTCGAAGGCCGCCCGTCCGCCCAACTGCCAGGCCAATTCACCCCACAAGGTGCGCACCACGGTCCCATCCGCCTTGACGGTGGGGTTGCCGGGCGAAATTTTATTGCCCACCAGCACCACCCGGCGGGCCACCGGCAGCTTGAAGGCTTCGTTGAGGGGGCCGGTGACCCCGGCCTTCACCACCGCTTCAACGCCCGGCAGTTCGGCCGGCGCAACGCCCGAGAACAGATGATACAGCGCCAGCATGGAGTGGGTTTTGCCGCCGCCAAAGTTGGTTTGCAGCTGCACCACCGGATCGCCACCCTTGCCCGCCATCCGCCGGATGGCCCCGGCCAGCAGCCCCTTGAGGCTCTCGGTCAGGTAGGTGCGCCGGAAAAACTCAACCGGGTCTCGGTATTCGTCACTGCCCTCGCCCAAATGCACCTGCCAGAGATCGGCGGCAAACTCGGCCTGCTGGTAGCGTCCGCTGGCCACATCCTTGTGCGGCACGGCGACCTCCCGCCAGGGCTTGAGGGTCGTGGTGGCGGGGCTTTCGATGGCTGAGCCGGCGCTCTTGCGCTTTTCGTCCCGCACCTGCTCTTCAAAGCGCAGGCGCAGTACTTCCAACTTTACTTTTTCGACCTCATCGGACTGCGGCGCGGAGATGGCGGTGAGCAGACGGGAGGCTGAATCAAGGGCGCGGTAGGTGTCATCGGTGGTGAAGCTGCCCTGGTGGGCCCAAGAGTTGCGAACTTCGCGCAGTTCACTGACCAGACTGCGCTCGGCGTGCCCCAGCGTGTCGCGGAAGACCTCGTTCCACTGCTCCCACATCACCCGCAGCAGCAGCGCGGCATCCAGGTTGGGCATGTCGGCGCCCTCGGGCCAGCTCAGGTCGTGCTGCCAGCCCTGGGTCACGCGGGTGATCCAGTATTTACCAAACTTGGTTTCGCATTCGCGCTCGATGAACGGGCGCAGCCCGTCACGCAGCAGTTCCAGGGCCTTGCCGACCCGTTCGTAGTTGGTGATGGTCATGACTGATCCTCCCTAAAAGAGACTGCCCTGGACGGGCTGGGTCTGGATTTTCTCTCGGGCCAGGCGGGCCGCTTCGGGCCAGCTCTGCACCAGGGCGTTGTACGACAGTGCTTCGGCGGCGCGCTTTTTGCGCTCGCAGATGGTGTACAGGCGGTAGCACAGCTCGCGGGCGGTCTCGGCCTGGGTGCCGAGTTGGGCCATCAGCCCGGCTGCGGCCCCTTCGCCGCCGCTTTCCAGCGCCCGCACCAGCTGGTGGACCATCTCCCATGCGCTCAGGCGCTTGTCGGCGGCCGGATCCCAAGCCGGGTCCAGTTCGGCCGGCTTGAGCAGCCGCACCTTGCCCCGCCCCGAAGCCACGATGCCGGCCTCAACCATGCCCTGCACGCTGGTGTCTTTGGCTTTGGAGAGCGTCTCGGCGGTGCCGTACTCGCCTTCAGCAAAGCCCACCTGCTCAAACCAGGCCAGCGCCCAGCGGGTATCGGCATCAAAGTCGCCTTCCTGCTCAGCCAGCACCTCATCGAGGGTTTCGTTAATCAGCGCCAGCGCCTGGCGTACCGTTAGCGGCTGGCCCTGCGCATCCAGCACCTTGCTGTAACGGGTATAAATCGCCATACCGGGTCCGATAGCTGCTTGGGCTAGGTCCACGGGGGCAATGTTTCCTGCCTGTAAATGATTTAAAGCGGTGGGTAGCTCAATTTTGAGAGCGCTGATAAACTCACGAAGCGAAATAGTAGAAGCATTATCAGAACGCTTTCGACAAACTTGACGCAGTTCTTTCTGAAGTTCCTAACGTTCGTAAGGATTTGGGTTATCCTCCACTAGTTACTCCAATCAGTCAAATGGTAGGCGTTCAAGCAACAGCTAAC
>DAOQTN010000164.1:4596-6298 GCA_035340555.1 Anaerolineaceae bacterium
CGGTTCGAACTGGCCAAGTTCCTGTGAGAGCGAAACCGGCACGTATAACTGCATCAAGAAAAATCTCCCACCCTGTACTAGCAGCGCCATTGATGTCATCGTCTTCTGACTGTTTGAATGCATAATATATCGTTACTGGGAAATTAGGGTGAGCTTGTTCAGCTAACCGATTCATGGCGTGAGCCATTCCATCTAAGAAAAATGTTTCTGCCTTCTCTTTACTCCCATGTCGATAAGGAGTTGCAACCAACTCTTCAGCTTTAGGCACAGCAAGGGTAGCGAACAGATCGGGAAAAATGGATTTGAGAGAGCGGCGTAACCAAATATAGAAGAAATCTGAAAGATCTGCATAACCTATATTGTCATAATAGGGGGGATCAGTGGAAACAATCTTTTTAGATGTTATAACCTGTGTTGAAGCATCCGCCTGAATAGCCCATGATGAAGTAGTTGCCGGGAATGCATCAATCACCATTGATCCTTTATCTAGGGCAGTGAGGAAACTTCCACCAGCATCTGCGAATGGATTTGCCTCAGCAAAATCCCAAACCATGGGAATTGCTTGTCGAGCGAAAGTTTCGCGGAATGCGCCTCTATCACTCATCCAAGATGCTATTGAGGAACCTATATTAGCAATCTTCGAGATTGCAAATGCTAGAAAAACGACGACTGCATCGCTATATGCAGTTGATCCAATTCCACCTTGGGCTAATGGCCTGTTATTGTCAGTTTTATTTACTAACGATCCATTATGCATTACTTCATCATGAACCTCTAATATGATATCGGAAAAAGTTGTTAGAGCCATGAGTTGACGAGAAGTAAATAAATCGCCAAATGATGTTAAACCGTAATTTGGCGTCTTAAAATCGCGAGGATTCATGGGTAATGCAACATCAGGCTTCCACAAGGGTTGAGCCGAATTTGCCACATCTTCAAACGCTTTTATTGGGGGTAGATAAATCTTACCTTGATCACTCTCCACAATTATTGACATTAATCTTACCCCCATTCGTCCAGCCTGACCCTCAGAGCGAATATAGTCATATGGAATTGGGGTGGCCGACATAATACACTTAAATGCAGACCGTTTCCCAGCTGACGTTCCAAGCATTGTTTTTTCTACATTGCTTGGTTTCCCCACTCGTACAGCAAAGGAATAATTGCCCTTTTCAATTAATGGCTCAACATAAACCTCTTTACCCAATTTTGTTGACAGCATAAACGTAGTGACAAGTGGTACATCTATGGATGAAAAAGCTGGATTAGGACTCTTCACCGTTCGAGCCCATAACCAAGCAATTACAGTAAGCCTCCTCCCAATATATTTTTTTAAATCGGGGCGTTCTGCAGCCATCTCTGCGGTGATTTCCACCTTCGGGTACAGGTGGCCAATGCGCTTTTCGGCCTCGTCGCGCATCCATTTGCCGTAGTAACGCACGTCCTCGGCCAGGCCTTGCGCGCCTTTCCATTCCCGGGACCAATAATCTTCGGCCTGGCGGGCCGTGGGATTGACCGGCGGGCGGTTGGCGAACTTGGGTGGGATTTCGATCATGGCCTTGTTGATCAGCACCGCTACCGGGTTCAGGTCGCTGGCGTACGCTTCCAAGCCCAGGCGCTGGGCCTCCAGGGGCAGGGCACCGCCTCCGGCAAAGGGGTCGTGGAAAGCGGGCAGCTTTTCGGGGTCAAAGAGCTCCCTGGC
>DAOQTN010000165.1:0-6287 GCA_035340555.1 Anaerolineaceae bacterium
ACCCAAGATCAAGCAGCCGGGATCAATATCTCGCAAAATGCCCCGTCTCTACAAAATACTCAGGTATGATAAACAACCGGCCGCGGGCAGTGACCGGCCGGAATGCGGTAAAAACAGCAAATTAAACCAATCCGGCCCATTGACGGGCCGAACAATCCCGGGGGTGGTTGTTGGGTGAGGAGATCATGGATTTAACCTGTTTGACAATCGCCCTCCTTCAAGGTATGCTTAAGCTGTATTTATGCGCCAATCTCCTTTGCCCTCTTCCCCCATGCTCACCGTCGGCGAGTTGACGCGTTATCTGCGCCAGCTCTTTGAAGGTGATGATATTCTCGCGGATGTCTGGGTCTGCGGAGAGATCTCAAACCTCTCCCTGCCGGCATCCGGCCATGTTTATTTGACTCTCAAGGACAACCAGGCAGCGCTGCGGTGCGTGATTTGGAAATCCATCGTCCAACGACTACGGGTGGATCTTAAAAATGGTCAGGCGGTGGAAGTCCATGGCAGCATCGGCATTTATGAACCCAGTGGAAATTATCAACTCTATATTGACCTGCTGCGTCCAGCCGGGGAAGGCCGGCTCTACCAGGAATACTTGCGCCTCAAAGATCAGTTAGAGGCCGAGGGGCTCTTTGCCCCGGAACGAAAACGTCCGGTGCCCGCGGCGCCACAGCGGATTGGCCTGGTGACTTCCCCTACTGGTGCAGCCCTGCAGGATATACTCAACACCCTGCGCCGGCGTTATCCATTGGCACAAGTGATTGTTTCGCCCTGCGCAGTACAGGGCAGCGAGGCCCCGCTCGAAATTGTCGCTGCACTGCATCAATTGGCGGCACTGCCCCAGCTGCCGGATGTCATCCTGGCCGCGCGCGGGGGGGGATCACTGGAAGATCTCTGGGCGTTCAATGACGCGCGGGTTGTGCGCGCCATCGCCGCCAGCCCGATCCCGGTGATTACCGGGGTGGGCCATGAGACGGACACCACCCTGGCCGATTATGCCGCCGACCTGCGGGCCCCGACGCCAACAGCCGCCGCGGTCTTGGCCACGCCAGATGTGGCAGATCTGTCTGCCAGCCTCCGCCATTTAACCCGGCGTCTTTGGGAAACCATTGCTGGCAAACTGACAACAGACCGATCCCGGCTTACCACAATGGAACGTCGACTGGCCCGCCGTTCACCCGGCATCCGACTGCGGACAGACCGGCAGCAGCTGGATACTTTGAACCAGCGAACCGTCCGCATTATGGGCAGCCGATTACAAGCCCGCCACCTGGGGTTGAACGCCCTCCGCGCCCGCCTGGAGGCCCTTAATCCCCAAGCGGTATTGGCCCGCGGGTATACCATTCTGACCACACCCGCCGGTCATATTGTGCGGAGTCCCTCCGATGTGGTCCCCGGGCAGCACCTCTCCGCCCGCCTGGCCACCGGCATCCTTGATCTAACCGTCGACCATATTGTGTCAGAGGAGTAACCCTTTATGCAGCTAAACCCCGTCCCGCCCGAAGAATTGAATTACGAGCAGGCTTTGGCCGAACTCGAAGCGATTCTGGAAGCGTTGGAAGGCGGCCAGCATCCGTTGGAAGAGACCCTGGCGCTGTTTGCCCGGGGCCAGGAATTATCACTCCGCTGCGCCGCCCTGCTGGATCAGGCCGAACTGCGCATTGAGCAGTTGGAAAGCCGAGGGGGGAATTCAAGCGCAGCCTGAACCGACGATGCTGGCCGAGTTGCTGAGCAACCGCATCTTCATTGCGGCAATTTTGGGTTGGTTTGTTGCCCAACTGATTAAAGTGCCGATTGAATATGTGCGTTTCCGGCGATTAAATTGGGGGCTGTGGTTCAGCGCGGGAGGAATGCCCAGTTCGCATTCCTCGTTGATAACATCCACCACCCTGGCCATAGGATTGTATGAAGGTTTTGGCACCCCGGTTTTTGCGCTTGCCTTTGCCGTTGCCATGATCATCATCTACGATGCCGCCGGGGTGCGGCGCGAAGCCGGGCGGCATGCCCAAAAAATCAATGCCCTGATCGAAGAACTGCTGCAGGGTCACCCGATCAGCGAGAAACGGCTTAAGGAAGTGCTGGGGCATACTCCACCGGAGGTCATCGGCGGGATTGTTCTGGGGGTGGTGCTGGCGGTGGGATTATGGCTGATCTGGCCATAATCCAGCCCGGAAAACCATTATGAATGAAAATCATCTCTACCCCCTGTTGCTGCTGCTGGCCGGCGGTGTGGCGCTGGTCGTGGCCTGGGTGGCATGGCGGCGGCGTAGAATGCCTGAGGCCATCCCTTTGATGATCCTGGCTTTGGGAATGGCGGTCTGGACCATCGCCTACGCCTTGCATTGGATGTCGGACACCCCGACCATGCTGCTTTTCTGGATGCAGCTGACGTATGTCGGTGTGACCACGGTTCCCACAGCTCTGTTGATATTTTTCATCGCTCTGACCGGCAATGGCGCCTGGTTGCGCCGCCCGGGCACCCTCCCGCTGCTGCTGTTGGAACCGGTTGTGACCATTGCCATCGTGTTTACGGATGGGGGGCACGGTTGGTTTGCCCAAAACTGGCCGCTTACCGCCCCCGGCACCCTGCTCTCACCCGGACCATGGTTTTGGGTTAATGCGGGCTACTCTTATCTGGTCATTCTGGCAGGACTCTTTCTCTTGGTACGGTGGCTGCCGCGCGCTGGTGTGCTCCAGCGGCGTCAGGCTGCCGCGGTGATTACGGCCATGCTGCTACCCATTGTAATCAATGTGCTTCGTTTGACCAACGTCCTGATTGTCCCCCACCTGGATCTCACACCGCTCACCCTGCCATTTTCCGGCATCATCCTGCTTTTTGCCCGAGCCCGTTATGAACTGCTGGGAAGGGCCCCCATCGCCCGTGACCGGCTGCTGGAATTGATGACGGATGGCGTGGTGATCCTGGATCTGCAGGATCGGGTGGTGGATTTGAATGCCGAAGGCTTGCGCTTGGCCAGACGAAACACCCCGGAACCGATAGGCCAACCGGCCCGGACGGTCTTTGGGGAGTGGTTTCAAGTGTTGGACAACATCCCTCTGCTGGAATCAAGCAACCGGGAAGTCATTGTGCACACGGATCCGCGTCAGGTGCTCGATTTGCAGATCACCCCTCTGACCGATCGAAAGGCACGCTCCTGCGGCAGGATGCTGGTCTGGCGGGACGTCAGTGATCGATACACCATTCAGGAGGACCGGCGCAAGCTGGCCCGGGCGGTGGAGCAAAGCGCCAACGCCATTGTGATCACCGACAGCAAAGGTCAAATCGAATTTGTCAATCCGGCATTCACCCGCGTCACCGGTTACACCCTGGAAGAAGTTCAGGGGCAAAATCCTCGGGTGCTTAAATCAGGTGAGCAGGCCCCTGAATTTTACCGGGATCTCTGGGGGACCATCATGAGCGGAGAGACCTGGCAGGGCGAATTTCACAATCGCCGCAAGGACGGTACCCTCTACTGGGAGGCGGCCACCATCTCCCCCATCCGCCGGAGTGATGGGCAAATTACGCATTTTGTGGCTGTCAAAGAAGACATCACGGCCCGCAAAGAGGCGCAGGATGGATTGAAAGCGGCCAACGAACAGCTACGGCTGCAGCTGAAGCAGATTGAAGAACTGCAGGCCATCCTACGGGAACAGGCAATTCGTGATCCGCTGACCGATTTGTACAACCGCCGCTTCCTGTCCGAAATGATGCCCCGCGAACTCCTGCGGGCCGGGCGTGAAGGCTACCCGGTCAGCATGGTGATGATGGACATTGATCATTTCAAGGAATTTAATGACACCTACGGCCACGAGGCCGGGGATGTCGTGCTGCAAACCCTGGCAGCCCATCTGGAGGCCCTGACCCGCCAGGGAGACATTGTCTGCCGCTACGGCGGGGAGGAGCTGCTGGTGGTGCTGCCCAATGTCCCCTTGGGGATTGCAGCCGAACGGGCGGAATCCTGGCGGGTGGCTTTTGCGGCCACGCCGGTGATCTATCAGGGGCAACTGCTGCACGTGACCTTTTCCTTGGGCGTGGCAGCCTTTCCCATTCACGGGCAGACTGCAGAAGAGGTCTTTCGGGCGGCCGATGCTGCCCTTTATCGGGCCAAATCAACCGGGCGCAACTGTGTCGTCGTAGCCCAGGCCCCGGCAGGCGCGAACTAATCCCCAGTGAGAACATCCGGCAGCACAAAACAAACCGGAGATGGCTATTCCATCCCCGGCATCAGGGCTTGATGTTCGTCTCTGAAAACCGGACCCGGATTCACATTTTGTGCTGCTCCACAATCAGACTAACGATGTAAACGGCAAAAGGGATCAGCAGAGCCGCCGCCAGGTAATACCAGAGCGTGTCACCGGTCAGCGGGGGCAGGCTGCCGTTGGCGGCAAAACCCGCCCACATGATACCGGCATACAACAGCCCGGCCGAGACCCAATAAGCCCGGTTGCCGGCCCGGGAGCGGATGGCCATGGTGCGTTCATCCATTTCATCAACCATGGCGCGCTGTGCCGCCGCCTCATCTTTTTGCGCCGCCCAATAGCGGACCAGGTAGCTGATGCCGATGCCAATCAGCAGAATGCCCAACGCGGTGATGACCCGAAAATTATACGGCAGGTAGTCATATTCCAATCCAATGATGATGCCGGCCAAGGCCAGGGCTGCCCCGGCGGCCAAAAAAGCCCAACCCAGGCGCAGCTTGGTGAGCAACCAGCGGGTACGATTATTCATTATCATTCTCCTCAGTGTAAATAAATATGGTTTCAATCGAACTGTTGAATATCCGGGCCAGGCGAAACGCCAGCAGGATAGATGGGTTATAGCGGCCGTTTTCCAAAGAAATGATCGTTTGCCGGGAGACTTCAACCCGGTCTGCCAGTTCCTGCTGCGTCCAACCATTTTGCAAACGCAATTCTTCCAATCGGTTTTTCATCACAAGTTTGGGCAGATCCAACCAACCTGATGAGGTGGGGATGCTTGCTTCCTCCTTTCAAATCCAGATGTTTCAAATCCAGCCGTTCAGAGACTCTCATAAGAGTCCGGAGCCGTTTGCCACGAGCCGCCAAATGTAAAGTCAACTGTACATAGTATAGCAAATCCAGCCCCAAATGTCAAGCTAGCTTTACAAACGGTCGTGGGTTTTCCCAAGCTTGTGTTAGAATTTGTCCATGCATCCAGGTGTCCACGATCATCTGCTGGAACTTAACCGTCGGTTCTATGAAACTTTCGGGGAGGCCTTTGCCGCCACCCGACGGCGCATACAACCCGGGGTGCGGCGCATCCTGGCGGATATCCCTGCCGCCGGGAACTGGTTGGATCTGGGCTGCGGCAGCGGAGCCCTGGCTTTGGAATGGCAGCAGCAAGGCCGACAGGGCTGCTATTGGGGGGTGGATTTCAGCGCTGCACTGCTTCACGAGGCACAAACTGCCCTGCCTGTGGGCAATCGGCCAGAATTAACCGTGGGATTTCAATCCCTTAACCTCGGAGAGCCGGGCTGGGCCACCGCCCTGCCGAGCCAGACTTGGAGCGGCCTGCTGGCTTTTGCCGTGCTCCATCACATCCCGGGAGCGGCCGAGCGTCTGGCGCTGTTGCGGGAAATCCGCTCTCTGCTGGGCGCAGGAGGGCTGTTCATTCATTCTGAATGGCAGTTCCAGAATTCACCCCGTCTGCTGGCACGCGTCCAGCCTTGGGAACTGGCCGGATTGACCGCCGCGGACGTGGAAGCCGGGGACACCCTGCTGGACTGGCGCTCCGCCCGGCCTGATCAACCCGAGCGGGTGGGGCTGCGCTATGTTCACCTCTTCACCCTGGACGAATTGAGCCGCTTGGCAGCAGAGACCGGTTTTGCTGTCTGTGAAACTTTCGAATCAGACGGCCAAGGGGGACGATTGGCCATCTATCAAATCTGGCAGGCGATGTAACCACCCTCCCGCCAATCTGCGTGGTCTCACCGGCAATTAACACAACCGACCCATCCATCCTCTCACCGCGGGAGCCGTACTTTATGAACCGAAGTACCGCGACCCCGAGGTACAAACTTGAGGTGGACCAAGGGACTGATGGGTCCATGGTATGCTCCCAGTTAAAAAGCCACCTGGTCGGTGAATGGACTGAATGGAAGCCAGGGAAAACCGGGTTTCAGGATTTGTTCCGGCCGTCATTACTTTCCGCAAAACAGATCGACCCCGCAACCCTTTATCCGATGCACTGACGACTAAAATGTTAATCTTTGTGGGGATTTCGAAGCAGTAGGTTATTCGCATCGGCTTGGAATCGTTCCTGTGACCTT
>DAOQTN010000166.1:0-6252 GCA_035340555.1 Anaerolineaceae bacterium
AAGCGGTAACCGACACCCCGCTCGGTAAGAATGTATTTGGGATTGGCGGGATCCGCCTCAATTTTCTGACGCAGGTAATTAATGTAAAGCCGGACGTAGTGCGGTTCGTCGCGGTATTCGAAGCCCCAGACCCGGGTCAGAAGCTGGTCGTAGGTGAGCACCCAGCCCGCGTTCTGAACCAGGTGGTAAAGCAGGCGGTATTCCGTCGGTCGGAGCTTGACCAGTTCACCCCCGACCCAAACTTCCCGCCGGTTGAAATCAAGTTTCAACCGATCATCCACCACAATGACCTCCGCGGCGGCCGCGGTGGCCATTTCGCTGCGGCGCAGCACGGCACGCACGCGACTGACCAGTTCCCGCGGACTGAATGGTTTGGTGACATAATCGTCGGCACCCAGTTCCAGGCCCCGGATGCGGTCATCCTCCTCGCCGCGGGCAGTCAGCATGATGACCGGGACGGTGCTGTTTTCCCGGATCAGCTTAAGGACTTCAAAGCCATCCATGTCAGGCATCATGACATCCAAAACGACCACATCGGGCAGTTCCGTTCGCACCCGGTCCAACGCCTGCAGACCGCGATAGGCCTCAACCACCCGAAAGCCATCATGCTCCAAATTCAGGCGGATGAAGCGCGCCATGCGCTCCTCATCATCCACAACCAGGATCAAGCGGTTTCGATAGCTGTCATCCGCCATGGCGTTACTCCCGGACAAAGCTGATGATGTCTTCTTCCTCGGTGCTGGGCATCACTTCAAAGAAATTGATGCGCCAGAACGGCACCCCGATCAACGTCACGGCCGGCTCAATATAGTGAATATCCTTGCCGTCGCGGCGGCGGGGGTTTTTGACGTAAAGCATGACATCGGATGCCGCCGGCAGATCGTCCACCTCCCCCAGGATGGGATCCTCATTGGCAACGTGAATTAAAAGTGTGGGCATGAGCGTCCTCCTATCAATAATGGCTCTCAATAATGGATCAAGACCTGGATTTTGAGTTTGCCCAGTGACAGCATGTCCCCATGGCTGAGGGGAAAATCCGCATTGGGAATGATTTTTTGTCCATTGACCCGGGTGCCGTTGGAGGAACCCAGATCGACAATCACCACCCGCTGGCCGATGATTTTGATCGCAGCGTGCAGCCGGGACACCCCCAGGGTGTAGGCGTCATAACTGGACAGATCAATATCCGGCAGAATCGGCTGACCTTCGGCCGCCCGCCCCAGGGTGAACTCCGTTCGCCCCTCCAGCGGGACCACCTTGCCGGCCTCCAGGATATGCAGCGAGACAATGGCATCCCCCACCCCGGCAACCACCGGCATGGCCGCCGCTTCAACCGGGGGCGCCGGCAGATCGGCGGTTGAGGGATGGATGGACTGGGTGGTCAGCGTATCCGCCAGGTTGATCGGGGTGCCGCACTCACTGCAAAACATCGCGCCAGGCAGTTCATGATGGTGACAGTTGGGACAAATGATCATAATAAATTTACTCCGATCCGGGTGACATCAACAGGGCGCGCGTGCCGTATTTGACGCGCTTGCTGCCTTCTTCGCTGAAATCATGATTCTGTTGAATATGTTCGGCTTCCATTAAGACCGTATGCGCCAGTTTGCGGTCCCCCTGGGCCAGCAGGTGGGTTGCCAGGTGCTGCAAATGTTGGGCCGCCTCGGTGATCTGACCGGCGGCGACTTCGGTATGGGCCTTTTCCTGCAGACGGTAGAGCGTCAGGCGCGAAATTGCGTCGATCACGGCCGCGGGGGGCGGTTCCAGTTCAATGGTGGACAGCACCGGGCGTTTGATGTCGAGCAGGATCCGGCCGGAGCGCGAGGCGAGGGCGGGAATTTCCATTTTTATCTGACCGCGCATGAAGTTAATTTCCTGAGCCCCGTGGGCAAGCGGCTCAACCAAAAACTCCAGCAGCAAACTGGCGCTGCGGCCGTACTGCAGCGAGCCCAGGGAAAAACTGTGTTCGACCGGCAGGGGACCGACATCCGGGCGCAGGCGGAAGACATACCGCAGCAGCACATTGGGGTCGGATTCAAAACTCAACTTCATCCCGCGGGTGTAGAGCACTTCAAGCCCCCGGATTTTCTTGTCAAAGAAAGTTTCCAGCTCGCGCGACGAGGTGATCAGGTAGGTGCTGCCCCCGGAAAAGCTGGTCAGGCGGTCGAGGAAAACATCATTCCACTCCCCGCCAATCCCCAAAGCACTGGTGGCAATATTTTCCTGGGCGGCGCGTTCGGCCAGGTTCAGTGCCGGGGCTTCATCCCCATAGGTGTGGCCATCGGTCAGCAGGACAAGGTGCCGGCTGGTGCGCGCATCCCCATAGCGTGTCAGCAACCCGTAGCCGGCCTCCAGTCCGCGGAATATTTCGGTGGCCCCGCCGCACTGCACCATGCTGATCTGGCTTTCCAGCCGGTTGATATCCGCGACACGCATGGGCGGCAGAAAGACCTCCGCCCGATCGCTGAACAGGACCAGGGAGAGGATGTCATGAGGGCGCAACTGACGCACCAGCTGCACCACATTAGCCTTGACCATGTCCATGCGCTCCCCCCGCATCGAGGTGGAGCGATCAATCACCAAACACAGGTTGACCGGCGGGGTGCGGGAGGCATCCAGTTCCGCGGTGCAGCTCAGATCCAGCAGGACATAAAACAACTGCGCCTCGCCCAGCGCGGGAACCGCCTGGCGGCTGGTTTTCACACTCAGGGCAATTTCCGGCCGGGCCCGCAAGCTGGCCGGCAGTCCGGCATCATAGTCCGCGCGCCGGCGCGGATTGGAAAGCACATCATACGCAGTCTGAATTTGCAAAAAAGCATCCCGGGCCTTGGGATCCGGGTTCACATCCGGGTGCAGCCGCCGGGCGGCGTCAAAATAGGCCGACCGGATCTCCTCCGGGGTGGCATCCACCGGTAGACCCAGGGCGGTATAATAATCTGCGCCGGATGTCATTGCGTCCCCCGTCTACATGAATTGAACCAAAATAACACTGATATTATCCGGGCCACCGGCGGCATTGGCCGCCTCCACCAGATGATGGCAGGCTTCGGTGGGATTGGTCGATTGCTGGACAATCCTGAGCAGATCGTCCTCCGGCAGGACCCCCCACAGCCCATCGCTGCAAATCATCAAATAACCTGGATGGGGCATCGGTCGGTTTTCAATGTCCGGCCGGAAAGGTTCCGTCTGTCCCAGGACCCGATACAGCACATTTTTATTGGGATGATTGACCGCCTGTTCCTCAGTCAACTGTCCCAACTCAACCAGGCGGTGCACTAGGGAATGATCCTGGGTCAGGGCGCGGATCCGGCCATCCGGATAGATAAAATACGCCCGGCTGTCCCCCACATGGGCAATGGTGACCTGGTCACCGAGCATGAGCGCAGCAGTCAGGGTGGTGCCGCCGCCGGGGGCCCGGCGGCTGACAATTTGCTGGGCTTCGCGAACGCCGTTTTCCATCAATTCCTGCAGGCTTTCATTGGAGCGTTCCAGATCCGGATTGGTCAGCGGCTGGTAAACCCGCGCCAGCAAATGGTTGGACATGGTTCGGACCGCAACCCCGCTGGCGATTTCACCGTATTGATGACCGCCCATGCCGTCGGCAACAATAAAAATGCCAAAGGGGATGTCGTTGACCCCATCAGCAAAGATGGACGACATCGCAAAAAGGGTGTCCTCATTATGATCACGCTGGTTGCCCACCGATTGGGCACAGCCCACCAAAAACTGGGCCGGACGGTAGGGGGAGCCGCCCCCGGAATAATCATCCGCTGCAACATCCAGCGGTGCGGTTTGAACCATATCCCGGGCTGAGGGCAAATTCTCGGCCGGTTTTTTTTGAAAGATGTCCTTGAGAAAACGGATCACGGAATACCTCTTCATCCAACAGAATGAGCGGCCTTACGCCAGTAACGCATACAACAGGTGATCAGCCGAACCGATATAAAGCACATCATCCACAATAAATGGCGTGCCGGTGATCGGACCACCGGTGGTGAAACGCCAGCGCAGCCGACCGGTGCGGTACTCCAAACAATAAATATTGCCATCCGCCGAACCGCAGTAAACCGAGTCCCGATACACTGCTGGCGAGCCACTCACCTGATGTCCGGTCTTGAAATGCCAGATCTCCTTGGCGTTGCCCGCGTCCAGGCAGTAAATGTTGCCATCCGCCGAGCCGACAAACAGCATATTTTCCGTCCGGCAGGGGGAGGAAACCGACCCTTTTTCCATGCGGAAGCGCCACAGCATCCAGCCGGAGCGGATGTCCAGGGCATAGATGGAAGAATCCACCGAGGCAAAATAAACAGTGCCCTGTGAGATCACCGGGGAGGAAGTCACGGCCCGCTTGGCCCGAAAACGCCAGCGCGCCTGGCCCCGGAAATCAACGGATAGAAATTCGCCGCCCTCGGTGCCGAAGAAGATGGCATCCTGGGACGCCGCCGGGGTGGAGCGGATCGGTTCACCAACTTCAAACCGCCAGGAGGAACGGGTGCTCAGCTGGTTGATGGCATATAAAAAGCCATCATCCGAACCAAAGAAGATATGCCCTTCGGCAATTCGCGGCGACGATCGAATGGGGCCCTGGGTCTGGAAGGTGGAGACCACCCGCCCGGTCCGGGCAGAGATCACGTGCAGTGAGTTATCCTCGGAGCCAAAGTAAAGATTGCCTTCCGAAATCACCGGACGCCCGACAATCCCGCCGTTGGCTGGATATTTCCAGATGAACTGCCCGTTGCCTGCGTTGACGGCGTAAAGGTTGTTGTCATAAGAACCGATGTAAATGACGCCGTTTTCAAAAACCGCCGAGCCGCGAATTTCATCTTCGCATTTGAAGGTCCAGAGCGGTTTGATGGTGGTGGACGAACGGTCCGCAGCCGGCATGCTGATGCGTGAGAGGGCGCCGGTCTTGCGGGCGACTGTCAGCAAGGCTTCCTTCATCGCCTCAGCGGAGGGGAAACGTTCCTCCGGGTTGTAGCGCAGGGCGGTCGTGATGATGGCTTCCAGATCAGGGGAAACACCCGGATTTGAAGAGCGCACCGCCCGCTCGGCAAATGAGAAGGGGGGTTCCAGTCGGGGATCCCGGCGGGTGAGCACATGATGCAGCGTGGCGCCCAGGGCATAAATATCCGCCAGCGGCGTGGCCTCGCCCCGATACTGCTCGGGCGGGGAGTAGCCCTCCGTGCCAATCATGGTCCCCTTCTGGCCGGTGCGGAACGATTTGGCAATGCCGAAATCCACCAGCACGATATGCCCCTGGGGGTTGACCATCACATTGGAGGGCTTCATGTCACGGAAAATGATGGGCTCGGGTTTGTGCAAATGCAGATACTGCAGCACATCACACAGTTCCACCGCCCAACCAATCACCTGATCCTCAGGGAAGAATTCGTCCCGTTCATTCAGCAGCGCTTCCAGATCCTTGCCGTGGACAAATTCCAGAACCAGATAGGAGCGCTCATCGTGAGAGAAAAAGTCGAAAATTTTCGGTATCGAGGGGTGGTTGAGCGCCGCCAGAATATTGGCTTCCCGTTCAAAATTCTGGACGATGGTCTGCCGGACAATGGGGTCCGGACTGGAATTGATCATCTCCTTGACGGCAACCAGCTTGACCACATTCTGGAAGTGCAGGTCGCGGGCCCGGTAAACCGAGCCCATCCCGCCAACGCCAATCACTTCCTGGATCAGATAGCGATCCAGCAGGACGTAGCCGGGTTGGAGCTGCTTTGGTGGGGGGCTTTGCCCCTGATTTAAGCTCTGGGTAATGTTGTGGGTATCCAGGTGGTCCTCCAGGCAGTCGCCAGCCACTTGCCCCCGCCAGCCCGGAAAAGAAGTTGATTGCAAAAAATAATATTGGAACTGCTGGCACGGGTTCTGGCTGCAACTATTGATTATTATACATGATTATGCAAATCCACGCGGCGGCTGAGAACGGGTTCTTCAGCCGGGAGATCGCCATCTTCAGCCGCCGCATCATAGGTGCCGGTCGTAAGTGCCGGTCATAAGTGCCGGTCATAGATGCCGGTCATGGATGCCGGTCATAAGTGCCGGTCATAGATGCCGGTCATAGATGCCGGTCATAACCGGGGTTTTGGGGTTGGAGGCGGCGCCAAATGGACCTATAATAATGACATCAATCTGTTTAAATTTTGCAAACAAGACCATCAGTTTGAGGGAGGGTATGATGAACAAGCCATTGATCAGCTGGATTGCCGTGTTGGTTGTCTTTGGGCTGGTTCTGGCCGCCTGCAC
>DAOQTN010000167.1:0-6241 GCA_035340555.1 Anaerolineaceae bacterium
CAGCCAACTTTTCCCGCCTCCCGCTGCATTAGCCCCAAACCCCCAACTCCCAACTCCCCAACCCTCAACCCTCAACCCCCCAACTCCCCAACCCCATTCCCGCAACAATCCAGATCCCGCCCTGCCGCTGGCAGGATGCAAATCTTTGAAAGGAGGGCGGCCCGGCCCCAAAGGGCGATTTTTGCCGCCAGCACTGATGAATCTTGATGACCTTGCTCACCTGCACACCCTCGATGCCGAGGATATGCTGGGCTATATCCGTCGTTTGGGCACGGACCTGACTGCCGCCTGGCAGTTGGGCCTGACGCAACCGCTGCCCCCCATGGGCACCATCCAGCGGGTGGTGATTGCCGGCATGGGCGGCTCGGCCATTGGTGCTGATCTCCTGGCCACCTATCTGGCCCCATCCTGTCCCATTCCGGTGCTGGTGCACCGCGATTACGATCTGCCCGGCTGGGCCCAGGGACCTGAAACCCTGGTCATTGCCTCCTCCCATTCCGGCAACACCGAGGAGACCCTGTCCAGCTTCCGTCTGGCGGGTGAGCGCGGCTGCTCCCGGTTGGCCATCTGCACCGGCGGTGCCCTCGCCCAGGCCGCAGCGCAGGCCGGCGTGCCGGTCTGGATTTTCGAGCACCACGGTCAGCCCCGCACGGCGGTGGCCTATTCCTTTGCCCTGCTGCTGGCCGCATTTTACCGGCTGAAGCTGATCCCCGACCCGCAGTCCGACCTGGAAGCGACGGCGGCATTGATGCAGAACCAGGCGGCGGCTTATCAGCCCGAGGTGGGCGTGCACCAGAATCCGGCCAAGCGCCTGGCCGGCCAGCTGGTCGACCGTTGGGTGGTGGTGCTGGCCTCGGATTATCTGGCACCCGTGGCCCGGCGCTGGAAGGGACAGATTAGTGAACTGGCCAAGGCTTGGGCGCAGTTTGAATTTTTGCCTGAGGCCGATCACAATACCCTGGCCGGGACGCTTAACCCCGAAGCTGCCTTGATGCGGACCTTTGTGCTGTTTTTACGCGCCCCCTCCGATCAGCCCCGCAACCGGCTGCGCGCCGACCTCACCCGCCAGGCGATGATGGTTCAGGCCCTGGGCACCGACACGGTGGACGCGGGCGGCGAGACGCCCCTGGCTCACATCTGGACCACCCTGCAGTTCGGCGATTATGTCTCCTATTACCTGGCGCTGGCCTACGGGGTGGATCCCACCCCGGTTGAGGCGCTCCAGACTCTCAAAAATCAACTGAATGCGGTAAAATAAGCGTTTCGGTTCTTCCCCGCCCGGGGAGAAAGGAGCGCCCCCATGCCTTATTTTTGGACGCTGGTTTGCACCTCCGCACGCCAGCAGATGACCTACCGCATGGCCATGTGGGCCGGGCTGGCGACTAACCTGTTCTTTGGGCTGCTGCGCGCCGCAGTGCTGCTGGCCCTGTATGATGGGCAGGGGGTGGTCAACGGCCTCACTGTGGGGGGCGCGCTGACCTACGTCGCTTTTTCCCAGGCGCTGATTGCTTTCCTGACCATCTTTGGCTCCTTTGATCTCATGCGCACCGTCTATGACGGCGCCATTGCCGGCGACCTGCTGCGCCCGGCCAACTTTTACCTGTACTGGATGGGCCGCGAGGCCGGCCGCGCCGTGGTCAATCTGTTTTGGCGCGGCCTGGTTTTTATTGGCCTGTTTGCCCTGTTTTATCCCATTCAAACGCCCACCAGCTTTACCCAGTGGTTCTGGCTGGTCCTCAGCCTGCTGCTCAGCTGGCTGCTGAACTTCACCTGGATTTTTCTCACCAACCTGCTGTCCTTTTGGACGCCCGACGCCCAGGGCATCGGACGCTGGCTTTTTGGTCTGGCCCAGCTGCTCTCCGGTTGGATGGTGCCGTTGCGCTTGATGCCGGACTGGTTCAGCCGGATTTGCGCCTTCACGCCCTTTCCCGGCATGTTCAACACCTCGTTGGAGATCTACCTGGGTTTACAGTCCGGACCGGCCCTCTGGCAGGCGCTGGGCCTGCAGCTGGCCTGGCTGATCCTTTTTGTGATCCTGGCCCAGGTGCTTTATCGCGCCGGCATTCGCCGGCTGGTGATTCAGGGAGGCTGAGCGCATGTACACCCTCTCCGTTTATTTGAGGCTGCTGCGCGCCCAGCTTCGCTCCCAATTCCAGTACCGCGCCTCTTTCTGGTTGGATGTCTTCACCACGGCGGTATTTTCCGGCGTTTATTTTCTTTCCTTTGTGCTGCTGCTGGAACGGTTTGGTCAGATTGCCGGCTGGCGGCTTGGCGAGGTCGCCTTTCTGGCGGGCATGACGGAGCTGACCTTTGCCCTGATGGATCTCATCTTCAGCGGTTTCGACCCCGACTTTTTTGCCCCCAATGTGCAGATGGGCCGTTTGGATCAAATCTTTCTCCGGCCCGTGAATATCACGGTGCAATTACTCGGCTCCCGGCTGGTCCTGCGCCGCCTGGGCCGCGCCCTGGAGGGGTTGGTCATTCTGCTGTTTGGCATCTTCGCCTCCGGGATGCACTGGACGCTGGCCAAGGTCCTCTATCTGCCCATCCTCATGATCAGCCAGATTTTTTGCATGGGGGCGTTGTTTATGGCCGGTTCCACCATCACGTTTTGGACGATCCAGCGCGTGGAAGCCGTCAACATTGTCACCTACGGCGGGGTGGAGATGATGAGCTACCCCATGAGCATCTATCCCGGGTGGATCCGGCGCTTTTTCACCTACGTCCTGCCTTTTATTTTCATGAATTATTATCCGGCCTTGTTTTTCCTGGATAAACCTGATCCCTTGAACATGCCCGCCTTTGCGCCGTTTCTGGCGCCCTTTGTCGCCGCCCTCTTGTTCTGGCTGGCGCTGCGTTTCTGGCGGTTCGGTCTGAATCATTATCAAAGCACTGGAAGTTAGGTCCCTCCCATGTCCACACCCATCATTCGTGTCACCAATTTGGTCAAACTGTTCAAAGTCCCCATCCGTGAAAAACGCGGTCTGGCGGCCATCCGCAGTTTTTTCTACCGCCGTTTTCGCACCGTCCGGGCGGTGGATGAGGTCTCCTTTTCCCTGGAGCCGGGTGAACTGGTCGGTTACCTGGGGCCCAATGGGGCGGGCAAGTCCACCACCATTAAAATGCTCACCGGGCTGCTGGTGCCCACCAGCGGTGAACTGAGCGTGGCCGGTTTCACGCCCTGGAAGCAGCGTGCGGCCTATGTCGCCAATCTGGGGGCGGTCTTTGGGCAGCGGGTGACCCTCTGGTGGGACCTGCCGGTGCTGGATTCCTATGACCTGATCCGGGCGATGTACCGCATCCCGGCGGATCGCTACCAGCAAAACCTGAAGGCCTTTCGGGAACTGCTGGAGCTGGATGAGTTCATCCAGTCTCCGGTGCGCGCCCTGTCGCTGGGCCAGCGCATGCGGGCCGAGCTCTGTGGCGCCTTGCTGCATGATCCCCGCCTGGTCTTCCTGGATGAACCCACCATTGGCCTGGATGTCGTGGCCAAGGAACGCATCCGCCAGTTTATCCAGCACATTCATCGTGAGCGCGGCACCACGATCATCCTGACCACCCACGACCTGGCCGACGTGGAGCGGCTCTGCCACCGCGTCATCATCCTGGATGTGGGCCGCATCCTCTATGACGGGGATCTGGGCCGCCTGGCGCAGCGTTTTGAGGGGCCCCATGAACTGCGCATTGCCATTGCCGAAGACGGTCCCGCGGTGCTGCTGCCCGGCCTGCCGCCGCCCCGGCGGGATGGCCGCTTCCTGGTGTATGCCTTTGATCCCCGCCAGACACCGGTTGCGGGACTGCTGCAGCAGCTCAACGGCCAGGCCGCCTTCACCGATCTGGAAGTGCACCGCCCGCCCCTGGAGGATACAATCCGCCGGATTTACGAACAGCGCCTGCTGCTGCCAGATGGCCCAGCGGATTGATTTTGGCCCGGCAGGCACGCCGTTGGAAGCTGATCAGCAAAACCTGCAGTCACCAGGCGGCACATTGAATTGATTTGAATTGATTTTTGACCCCAAATGGCGGTAAAATTAACCCAGGTTTGAAGATGAGGAGTGGTCATGAAACTCACTGAGACGCAAAAAAGCCTGGCTTTGGATGGCCTGCTGGTCATCCTGGCGATGCTTCTGGTGGTGCTGCTCTCCGAGCTGCTGGTTCATCCCATTGTGAAGCAGTTTGGGCCGTCCGGGCTGCTGGTGTACACCCTGGGGCTTTTGGCGCTGGGAATGTATTTTTTGGACCGCACCATTTCCCCGTCCATTCCCGAGTGCCAGCGGGCCTGGCACGGCGCGATGGGAGGGCTGTTGACCTGGACATTCATCTGGCTGAACGACCAATCTGCCCAAATTCTGATCGGGCAGGATGGCGCGCTCTGGATGCTGACGGGTACCCTGGTGATTGCCGCCCTCTGGAAACGGGTGCTGCCGTTGGGGGTGCGTTTCTTCTTTCTGGTCTTTTCAATGAACTGGGGGGCGCGGATGCTGTTGCAGGCCCAGAGCATTCTGGGACAATTCTGGCCGGTTTTCCGGCAGATCTATGATTTTACCGGCTACATTGCCATTTTTCTGGCCGTGATCGGCCTGCTCTGGATGCTCTTCCGGGCCCGCCAGCGGATCATGCGCATGTGGGCTGGGATCTGGATCTGGTTCTTTATCCTGGTGGCCCTGCTGGCCTTCTGGAAACCGCTGCTTTAGCGGCCCGATCCGGGCACGGACAACATTTCTTCGTATAATTCCATCACCTGCCGCCCAATGACCGGCCAGGCATACTCCCGGGCTGCCGTGCTGGCCTGCTGTCCCAATTTGCGCCGCAGCTGCGGATCCTGAATGAGGGCGCTCAACCGCCCGGCCAGCGCGGCCGGGTTGCCGTCCGGCACCACATACCCGGTCACCCCATCCTGCACCAGGTAAGCCAGACCGCCCACCTGCGACGCCACCACCGGGGTGCCGCAGGCCATCGCCTCCAGGGCCACCATGCCAAAGGATTCGTAGTGCGAGGGCATCACCAGCACCTGGGCGGCGGAGTAATAATACGGCAGCGTGTCCTGGGCTTGTTTGCCCAAAAACAGGACGACGTCACTGACCCCCAGCTCCCGGGCCAGGGCCTGCAGCCGGGCCATTTCGGTGTTCATGTGCTCGGCGGAGGCATCCGGTTCCCCGCCGATGACCGCCAGGTAGTGCGGGCAGTCGGTCAGTGCGCCGGTCTGCCACATGATGGCAATCGCCCGGATCAGGGTTTCCAGTCCCTTGAGCGGTTCAATCCGGCCGACAAACAAGGTCATACAGCGGCCCGGCGGGATGCCGATCACCGCCCGGGCCTCATCGCAGGGGATCGGGTAGAATCGTCCCAGATCCACCCCTGGCGGGATCACCCGCAGTTTGCGGGCATTGGCCCGGTAGAGAAACTCCAGTTGGGAATGTTCGGCCGGGGTGGCCACGATGATCCGGTCGGCCTCCTTGAGGATGCGCTGTTCGCCTTTCAGGCGGTAATCGCCCTCCCGCTCACTGTCGTCCCGCGCCACCCGGTTTTTCATCAGCACCAGGGTGTGGAACATGTTGACCAGGCCCACTCCCCAGGTTTGTTTCAGGTTCAGCCCGGCAATTCCGCTCATCCAGTAATGGCTGTGGATCAAATCGTAGTGAATGTCCTTTTCCGCGGCAAACCGGGCTATCCCGGCAGCAAAATCCTCCAGATACTGGGCCAACTCCGGCTTGGGCAGTGGCCGCTCCGGCCCGGCAGGGATATGCACCACCCGGTTACCGTAACCCAGGTCGTGCAGCACATGCGGCACATGTTCATCCTGGGAGCGGGTGAACACATCGACATGCACCCCAAACTGCCCCAACTGCCGGGTCAGTTCGCGCACGTAGACGTTCATTCCACCGGTATCCTTGCCGCCCAGGGTTGCCAGCGGGCAGGTGTGATAGGAAAGCATGGCGATATTGAGCATGGAAGTTTCCCTTGTCGTTTTCCAAAAGGTGCTGGTATAATCGAGGCCACGCCACCGTAGCTCAGCTGGCAGAGCAGACGTTTCGTAAACGCCAGGTCATGGGTCCGAATCCCATCGGTGGCTCAGTCCTAATGACAAAACCTATCTAATCCTATCCCAACTGCCGCGCCATTGTCAATGCATTTGGGAATGGTTTGATAAATCCCACCGTCGAGTCTACAATCAACCCATCCCAAATTCAGGGCGGTTTTGAAGAAGCGCGATAAATGGCTCTGCCAATCCCTTTTTGTC
>DAOQTN010000168.1:0-6233 GCA_035340555.1 Anaerolineaceae bacterium
AGGATGATGGCCAACAGCCCCAGAAAAACGCCCGCCAGCAGTTTACCGATGGTCCAGCCAAAAAGCTGCCCGGTCAGGACCCCCAGGCCCACCGACAGGACCGCCGTCCCGGCAATGCCCAACCAGCCGCGCCAACGGAAAGGCGGCACCCGGCCGCCCCGGCTGATGGACAAATCGGCAATGCGGGTGGCGCTCAGACTCAACAGCGCCAGCAGCAAAAAGGCGGTGATGGGCAGCAGCGTGTGCCCGGTTTCCTGGGGCGGAGTGAGCAGGTAGTACAATCCCAGCAGTAAAATTCCGGCCCGGAAGCTGCCTTGGGCACTCCAGCTGTCCAGGGCTGAGGTGGCCAGCAGCACCCCACGCAGCACCAGCAGGGTGAAGATCAACCCGTGCAGGGCCTCCGCCAGGGTCAAGCCGGTGAAGAGGGTGCTGCGCGGCTGCCACTGGTAGACCAGGGCGTTTAATGTCAACAACTGCAGCGCCACCAGCCAGGCCAGGAACAATCCGATCCGGATCCGTTTTTTGATCCGGAAGAAGTTAAAAAAACGGGCCAGCAGATGGCTGAACAATTCCGCCGCAAACAGGGCGGCCAGGGCACTCCACCAGGTGATCCGGCCATTCTGGATGTACTGGTACCAGACACTGACCCAGGCCGCATCCATCCCCATCAAGGTCAGCGAGCTGATCTCGGCCCACATAGAGGCCGAATGACGTCGGGTGGCCACCGCTTTCATTGAACAATGTCCTTGGGCAGAAATGGCAGGTGGATGACCCGGACGCCGGGTATGGGCCCGGGTGGGGTTTCCTCCAGGGAAATCAGGGTGGTGTGCGCCCGGTAGCGCTTCAACTGCACCAGGGTCTCCATCAGGGCGGGGGTCACAATTCCGGTGACCACCAGGAGGGTGGCTCCCAGGGGAATCCGGGGGGCGGCCCGCAGCAGGTAATTTTCAAAGGGAATGGTGGTGTAGGCGGTCAGCCCGGCCAGGGTTTCCAGCAGTTTACCCAGCTGGCTGCTGGCGCGCCCGGGGGCCACCAGAAAGGGTTGGTCGGCCCGTTTGAGGTTGCCGTTGGAGAGCAGCCCCACCGAGTAGCCATCCCCGACCGCATGGTAGATCACCGTGGCGCTGACACTGATCAATTCCTCCAGCAGCGCCGGGACCACCCCCTCCCAAATGTGCCGGGTGGTGGCCACATTGACGCAGACCACCATCACCCGGGCGGTGACCGGCTGATAGACCCGGGCCTGCAGCTGCCCCGTTCGGGCGGTGGCGGGCCAGTGAATCCGGCGAAAATCATCACCCGGCAGGTAGTCGCGCACCCCCATGGACTGGGTGGGGTCTTCAAAGAGCCGCCGCCGCGCCCCGCGGTCGCCAAAAGGATCGTCGGCATTCAGCTGCAGGGCCTTGAGATTGAGCAGCCTGGGAAACACCACCAAGCGATCTGCCTGGGTCTCTGCGCGTTCGCTTTCAAACAGGCCGAACGGATCGCCGGACTCCAGCTTGACCGGGCCGAGCGGGTGGACCCCGCGCTGTTCAAACTTGAAGGAAAAATTCCGGGTGATGCGCTGGCGCCAGCGCAGGCTGTACTGGTTGACCACCCAGCCGCGCTCGGGCAGATGGGAAGGCGCCAACAGGTCCGCATCCTGGGGCGGGGCCCCGGTTGGCCAGCCATCACTGCTGCGCATCCAGATGACCGGGAGCCGTTTCTGGTTGGACACCTCCAGCTGGGCATCACTGGTTTCTCCCGGAAAGCCGCGCCGGTAGGTGATCCGGCGCCGGTAGCTCACCTGGGACAGGGCACGCTGCTGCCAGAGCCGGGCCAGGCCGACAACGACGGACAGGGCGGTCGCAAATGCCACCATTTCCGGCACCTCGAAGAAGGCTCCCACAATGAAAAACAGCAGCAGCAGTGCCACCCAGCGATCGACAGGCATCATCCCTCCACGGGAACCGGCACAGCTGAGACAATATCCTCGATCAGTTCCGCCGCGCTCCGGCCGCGCAGTTGGGCCTGGGGGGCGATCATCAACCGATGTCCAAACACGTCCAGGGCCATGGCTTTCACGTCATCCGGCAGCACAAAATCGCGTCCTGCCAGCGCGGCCCAGGCCTGGGCGGCCTGGAACAAGGCCATCGTTGCGCGGGGGCTGGCTCCCAGCTGAATGTCCACATTCTGCCGGGTGGCCCGGGCGATCCGCACCACGTAATCCTGCACGGAGTCCTCCACCCGGACGGCGCGGCGTTCCTGCTGCAAGGCGAGCAGTTCGGCCGGATTGGTCACAGCTTCCAGTTCAACCAACGGGTCTTCCAGCCGGAAACGGGCCAGGATGTTGTTTTCCTCCACCTGGGTGGGATACCCAATCTGGACGCGCAGCTGAAAACGGTCGATCTGGGCCTCGGGCAGCGGGAAGGTGCCCTCCAGTTCAACCGGGTTTTGCGTGGCCATGACCAGAAAGGGACGGGGCAGGGGATGGGTGACCCCATCCACCGTCACCTGGCGTTCCTGCATGGCTTCCAGCAGGGCCGATTGGGTGCGCGGGGTTGCCCGGTTGATTTCATCCGCCAGAATCACCTGGGCCATGATTGGCCCGGGGCGGAATTCGAAATTCTGCTCTTTTTGATTAAACCAGCTCAGCCCGCTGACGTCCGAGGGCAGCAGGTCGGGGGTGAACTGGATGCGGCGAAACGAGCAGCCCAGCGATGCGGCCAGGGCCCGGGCCAGGGTGGTCTTGCCGGTGCCCGGCACGTCTTCCAGCAGCACGTGACCCTCGCAGAGAATAGCCGCCAGCAGCCGTCGGATGACATCCTCTTTGCCGACAATCACCTTTTGGACATTATCAATGATCTTTTGTGTGACAGTTTGAATCACGCTCAACCTCCACGAATATCTACCCGGGTTTGGATGGGGCTTTTTTGTATTGGACTTCAATGATATCGCCGACGCGGGCCTGCAGGTGCTGCGCAGCGCTTCCATTAACCACACACACGGCCAGGCAGCCGGAACTATCGATCATGGCGATCAGGCTGCCGGGGGGACGCTCGCCAAAGGTCTGCACTAGGGGCAGCTCGGTTGTGCCAATGCGAAGGGTGACCTCCCTGTCACCCAGCTGATCCCGCCCCAGCCCGGTGGCCAGGTTGCCAAAATGGTCCACATGGATGATGGGCGCGAGCCAGCCGGCCGCCGTGGCCCGGGGTTGGGGCAGAGCCAGCCGCACCGGATCCGGGATGGGCGTGCCCAGCTCCGCCAGGCTGACGCCGTTGACGAGATGGGCGGCAACCGGGGCAAAGATATCCCGGCCATGAAAACTGCTGCTGGGGTGCGGCAGCCAGAATTCCGGCCGATCCAGCACCACCCATTCAATCTCCAGCTGTCCGGCTGCGGCCGCTTGCAGGGGCAGGCTTGCCAGGCCGTTGTCCGGGCCGACGAAAAAACGTTCCCCGATCCGCCCGGCCAGCGGGCGCCGCCGGGTGCCCACCCCCGGATCCACCACCCCCACAAACACCGTCCCGGCCGGGTAATAGGACCAGGCGCGCCCCAAGGTCAGCGCCCCGGCAGTTATATCCTGCGGCCCGATTTGGTGGGTGAGATCCGCAATCTGGGCCTGGGGGGCCAGGGACCAGATCACGCCTTTCATGATGCCAGGATAACCATCCCGGTCGCCAAAATCCGTCATCAGCACAATGAGGTTCATGGGGTTGCTACCCAATCGTCAGGGAATGGACTAATTGTAACCCATGGGATCTGAAAATCAGATTAACAAATGGGCTGTTTTCATTTAGCATTTTTTGAGATTTGCCATCATTTTGCCCGGTTGGCAGTATAATAGAGCCAATATTTCCACGAGCTCGACAAAAAAACAATACCCTGCCTGGAGGAACACAAAGCACATGGCTGAAAAAATTCCTTTTCGTGAGCGTTTCCAGTATTGGATGGACAATCAATTTTCCCGCGGCACCGGCGCACTCATTTTGTGGCTGGGAATCCTCTCCCTGGCCGTGATTGTTGTCGCCGGCGGCATCATCTCCCTGCTGGGGATTGCCCCGGCGGAGGGCGAACGCCTGAGTTTCCTGGAGGCGGCCTGGCAGAGTCTGATGCGCACCCTGGATGCCGGGACCATGGGGGGGGATGAAGGGACCGGATTCCGACTGATCATGTTCCTGGTGACGTTGGGGGGCATTTTTGTCATCTCCATGCTCATCGGTGTGCTTACCAGCGCGGTGGAGGGCAAACTCGAAGATCTGCGCAAGGGTCGTTCCCGGGTTTTGGAGACCAACCACATCGTGATTCTGGGCTGGTCGGAACAGATTTTTACCATCATCTCGGAACTGGTTGCCGCCAATGAAAATGCCAAAAATCCCTGCATTGTTGTACTGGGCAAAAAAGACAAAGTGGAGATGGAAGATGAGATCGGGGCCAAAGTGGCTGATCTCAAGAACATGCGGGTCATCTGCCGCAACGGGGACCCGATGGATGTGGCGGATTTGAACATTGTCAGCCTGAATCAGGCCCGGGCAATTGTGGTTTTGTCCCCCGAGGGCAATGATCCCGATTCGGAGGTCATCAAGGCGGTTCTGGCAGTGGTCAATCACCCCAAGCGGGATCCGGAAAAAGCCTTCCACATTGTGGCTGAAATTTACGAACCCGAGAACATGGACGCGGCGTTGGTGGTCGGCCGCGGCCAGGTGGAATGGGTGCTGGTGGGGGATTTTGTCGCCCGGGTGGTGGCCCAGACCTGCCGCCAGTCCGGCCTCTCGGTGGTTTACACGGAACTGCTGGACTTTGGCGGGGATGAAATTTACATCAAGCCGGAGCCGCGCCTGGTGGGGCGGACTTTTGGCGAGGCCATGCTGGCTTACCGCACCAATACAGTCCTGGGGATCCGCAAACCGGGCACCATGCCCTGCCTGAACGCCCCAATGGACCAGGTGATTGAAGCCGGTGATGAACTGATCATCATCGCGGCTGATGATGACCAGATCTTCCTGACCCTGGATCAGCCGGTGGAGATCCAGGAGGCCCAGCTGGTCTCGGAACCGCCGGCGGTCCGCAAGCCCGAAGCCACCCTGCTGCTGGGTTGGAACCGCCGCGGGGCAACCATCATCCGGGAACTTGACAACTATGTGGCGCCGGGCTCTGAAGTGACCATTGTCGCTGATGTGGACGGCGTCAGCCGGGATCTGGAAATCTGCTGCTCCGAGCTGGCCAACCAGCGCGTGAGCTTCCAGCAGGGGGACACCACCAACCGGCGTGTCCTGGAGGGCTTGAATCTGCAGCGGTTCAATCACATCATCCTGCTGTGCTATGCCGATACCATGGACGTGCAGCGGGCCGACGCCCACACCCTGGTGACTCTGCTGCACCTGCGCGATATTGCCGATCGCGACGGCACCAAATTCACCATTGTCAGCGAGATGCTGGACATCCGCAACCGCAACCTGGCGGACGTCACCCGGGCGGACGACTTCATCGTCAGCGACAAACTGGTCAGCCTGATGATGGCTCAAATCACCGAAAACAAATACCTCAACGGCGTCTTTGCTGACATGTTTGATCCTGAAGGCTCGGAGATTTATCTCAAACCGGCGGGAGAATACGTCCGTTTGGGCCAGCCGGTCAACTTCTACACCATTGTGGAAGGGTGCCGCCGCCGCGGCCAGGTGGCCATTGGCTACCGACTGCAAGCCAAATCGCAGGATGCAGACCATGGTTACGGTGTCAAGATTAACCCTGACAAGACCGAAAAGGTGGTCTTCACCGAGCAGGATCGTATCGTGGTCATCTCGGAAGAATAGCGCATCCTCCAGAACGGATCCGGGTTTAACCTACACAGATGGCTCTTACCACCCCCCTGCCCCCCCACAGTTTCAAACCGCTCCTGGCTGACCTCCTCCAACGACGCACCGAGTCCCTGGTGCTGCTGGGCGCGGGGGCGGTGCATGTGGGGTTGACCCTGGCCGGCCTGCCGGGGTGGGCCTGTCCGTTCAAGGCCGCGCTGGGCATCCCCTGCCCAGGCTGCGGGTTGGGAACGGCCACCGCAGCGCTGCTGCGGGGGAACTGGCAGGAGGCCCTGAGCGTCCACGCCTTTGCCCCGGTCTTCCTGCTGGCCATCCTGCTGCTGGCAGCGGGGGTGCTGCTGCCAGCAACAATGCGGCCGGTATTCATCCAGCGCGTGGCGGTGTTTGAACAACGCACGGCGCTGGCCTACTGGCTGTTTCTGGGACTGTTTCTTTATT
>DAOQTN010000169.1:0-6222 GCA_035340555.1 Anaerolineaceae bacterium
GGTTCAGGGTTGATGGGGTTCAAGGGCAGCCTTCACTAGTTCATATTGATGGGGTTTATCCACGTCCATGCCCATGGCGGCATAAGGCGTCAGCAGGGCCCGACCGCGCACCCCCAGCCGGCGGCTGATCATGCGCTCCGCTTCATTGAGTGCCAATTGACGCAGCAACAACAAAAACAAGGTATCAAAGCCCAGAATGGCCGCCTGGCGGACCGGGTTCTTGCGCGCCTGTGAGAGCTTGGCAAACAGCGGGTGATCACTCCGGGTCAGGCGCGGGTCAAGGCCAACCACATCACCACCGCATAATTCAAGGTTCTTCAAATGGGTGTAGGTACGTCGCGACCCCGGGAAACTGGCTTCCATGACCGATCGTTCCACCACTGTATACCAGATTTCCTGATCATCACCCTGAATCTGGGCAATCATCCATTCAACCATCAACGGGGTCAATGCAGGAATATCACTGGAAAAAAGCACGGTGCGTTGGGCAGCCGGGTTAAGTCGCAGCACCGCGGCCGCACCGGCTGCAATATTCTCCATCAATCCGCCATGGTCCTCCACCAAGGTGACGGGTTTATCGCAAGCAAGGATATCCATGGCCGGCAGCCCCACCACCACAATCTGACCCACCTGGGGGGCCGCAGCGACGGCCTCCAGCACCCAGCGGATCATCGGTTTGCCGGCAATGGGCAGCATGGCCTTGAAACCACCCCGGGTTACTGGATAAAGCGGATCTTTTGTGTCAGGGATGCCCCCCGCAGTGATTATTGCTTCCATAATGTTTCTGTGTTCGGGAGATCCTTTCAATGTGGTATCACCTGCTTGCGCGGGTGTCAATAACCATCAGTGTGAACGATTATAAACTGTAATGCCAGCAGCGGGATGGTGGATTTCTCTGGCAGGTCAGGCACCCTCAACACCATTTTGATCCAATATTGCCTGCCCGGCAAGGGATTCAGAGACCTGCCGGAAAAATCGATCCCGGTTTCCAGTCAAGACCACAGAAATGTGGGGGATGCAAACCGGGATTGTCAGCCGCCAGAATTTTTCCGGTCGCCCCCTGCATAGCAAACTTATTCCTGCTGCGGGGCGATCTTCCGGGTCACCCGCAGGATGGCAATTTTGGTGGGGTGATTAAATGGGGCCGGGGAAACCGGCGCCACAGCACAAATCGTTTCCGGAAAGCCCGTGACATCTGGCGGAACCGGGATAAGAGTCTCCAAAGTCAGGTAACCATCAGTGCAGAGGGCCTGCAAGGCATTAATATAATCCAGGCCTGACAGAAACACGGCATTATTGATCGTCACCAGCCACCCCTGATGGGCGATCAGCGGGCGCAGCTTATTGATCAAACGGGTGGATTCATTCAACAAATCCACCCGCCCGGCTGAGGTTACTGAAAAAAACGGTGGGTCAAGAATGACACAATCAAACCGGGTGCCGGTGTTCCGCAAAGCTCCCATCTGTCGAAAAAAATCATTACTGACAAAATCACGCGGCCCGGCAGTAAATCCATTCAACTGGCAGCTGCGGCGGGCCAGATTGAGAAAACGCTCCTTCAGATCGGTTTGCACCACCCGTGCGGCCCCGCCCGCCCACGCAGCCGTGCCCAGGCTGCCGGTGTAGGCAAAGGTATTCAGCACCGTCTTGCCGGCCAGATTGGCCCGCAGCCATCGGCGCAGCAGCCGGGTATCCAGGTAAAAACTGGCATCCTGATTCAACAACAAATCCAATGCATACCAGATTCCATCTTCGTTGATGCGGTCAGCCGGTTGGGAGCCAAAGATCAGCCGGCCGCGGCGGTCTGATGGGTCCGTTGCCGCCCGGGTTTTTAGCACACCGCAGTGCAATCCGGGCAGGGCGCGCCGATAATAGGCCATGGCCGCCAGAAGCGTCGGTTCCTGGGCCGCGGGTTGGTCGGCATAATTAAACAGCACCAGTGTCCGGCCGTAGAGATCCACAACAATGTCGGGCCAGCCTTCGTAAAAGCCATTAAACAAGCGCAGTGCGCCCGAATAATCCGGCGTCAACAATCCGCGGCGGGCCGCCAATGCAGTCTCCAGCCGCGCCAGCTCGGGGAAATTCAGCGGCAGTGATCCCAGTTCGGAGCAATCAGGCGACAGCGACACCAACGCCATCCTTGCGGCGGGCAAAAATCAGCAGGACAAACGGAATAATCAACAGATTCAACGCCGCCAACACCATGAAGGCCGTCTCATAACCCCGGGTGTCGGCAATCCGCCCGGCCAGTGACAGGCCGACCCCTTGCCCGACATTGGTCACAGCCATGAGAATGGAGAACATCGAGGCCGCAATCCGTTGCTCGGTATACAACATGGCCAGTGCATAGTAGATCGCCTGAACCGAGCCGTAGGCCAGTCCAAAAAGGAATACAATCGGCCAGGCCAGCAATAAATTGGGCATCAAGGCCAGCATCAACACCCCCAGAATACTCATGCCCAGGGCAATCCAGGTCACACGCCGGCGCTGCAGCCGGTCCATCAGCAGTCCTCCAGCCAGACCACCCAGGACCACCCCCGCCCCCCATAAGGTGGTGAAATTTCCCGCAGTCGCCAGTGAAATCTCAAACCGTTGCGTCAGGTAGGGATTGACTAATTGGTTGGCCCCCACGACAATCAGGAAAAAGATAAAACCCGCCCCGGCCACCGCCAGCACGGCCCGGTTATTAAAGGCCCGGAAGGCACGCCATTCAAACGTCTGGCCGGCTTTCTGGGCCGGTTCACGCAACAGCAGTACCAACGGCAGCGGGAGCAGGGTCAGCCCGGCCAGCAGGTAGAACACTGCCGACCAGGAGAGGTTCTGCGCCAGCAGACCGGCAACCGAGGCCGCCACCATGACGCCTGCCGCCCGGCCACCGACCATCAACCCCTGGATGATGCCCTTTTCATGTTCAGGCGTGGTATCCAGGGCCAGACCATCCGTGCAGGTATCGTAAAGGGCCATGCCCATTTGCAGGGTGAACGCCAGAGCCACAAACCCCCAATAACTGGTCGCCGGATCCACCAGGGGAACCAGCAACAGACAGAGAAACTGGATGGCCAACCCAAGCAAAATATAGGGTTTCCGATGCCCCAGGCCCCAAAAATTGACCTTATCCGACAGGATGCCGAAAAGAATTTTGATGACAAAAGGGATCAATGCAATCGTGGCGAAGATGCCAATCTTTGTCAACGAAACACCGTGTTCCAGCAAGTATAGGGCATTCAGCGCAGTAAAATACCCCAGCACGGTGCCCTGGGTAAAATAAAGGAGTGCAAACAACGGATAGCGTGTTGCTTTGGAGGTGGTCATGGGGTCCTCGGGGTCTGAAGGTTTGGGATAACAATGTGATTATAACCTCAAGCCGCTCTGCCTGGGGCCGCCGCCGGCGTATCAGATTGCAGGTGTGCCCGGTGTGCCCGGTGGTCTCTTTGAACACGCCAGAGCAGGCGGCAGCCACAATCCCATGCTGTCGCCTGCAACCAGGAACCTGCGCCCTGGTGCCAATCGGACCGGCTGTGGTCCACCCTGGCAGGCGAGGTCCCACGCCCGTATTAATGATTAAAACCACTTTCCTTAAGTGATCAGCCTCACATCGCGGAAGTTTACTGGCCGGTGCTTCGCCCGTTGATAAGACAGCATTCCGCCCGGCAAGCGCCGGGGGCTTTCCGGTTCTATCCCTCCCGGTCTGGTGACCCCAGGTTCAGCTCAACCCCAGCCTGTATCCCGCCAAGCTCCCGGATCCTGGCCTGCAGGCGCTCGATTTCATCCAACAGCAGTGGAATATCCTGACGGGCATGGGCAATGAAGACCTGATCAGCGCTGGTGCCGCCAAAAATCCGCAGGTCCTCTTCCTCACCGTCACCCCGCTTGATGACATTGTCACCACCAACCCGGCGGCGCCCCTCAACATATGAAATCCAGGGCCCCCGGGTGGCCCGGTCGCAACGCCGACGGATTTCAGCCAGGGTTTCCTGAGACAGTGATTCAGGGGTTATTGTCATACTAAACTCCACATCAATCAGGGTAGGTTTTGGCTCATCAACCGCTCAAATTTCTTCTGCCAGATAGCCCATTTCCAGCAGGGCTTTAAGCACTTTCTCGCGCCCACCTGGTTGAATGACCAGGATCGTGGGACTGATCAGTTCACCCAGCCAGCGTCCCATTCCGCGGCGGGCTCGCAGCGCCTCAATCACGGCCGGGTTCTCAACCCGTAAAAGCATCACCTGGCCTTGTAATCGCGCCTGGCTGCCCTGTTGTTCCCAACGGTCCAGGGCTTGGATCAATGTCGGGGGCAGCGGCGGAGCGGCATGCCGGCGCAGTAGGGCCAGCAAATGACCAGGTTTAAGGCCTTGGGAGCGGGCCCGAGTTAACGAAGCCGGGGTAATACGATAGCGGTAATCCGGTCCCTGACTGACCTCCCAGGCACAACCGCGCGCCACCTGGTAGCGCACCGCCCGGGGCGTGCGGGGGGGGGCCAGGATCAAGCCGTCCGAGGTGACGCGCAGCAGTTCATCCTCGAGGGTGGCCAGGAGCGGCGGCTGCCCGGCCCATAAATCTGCTGCCCAGTCTGAAAGCCTGAAGGCGGCAGGGGGAGCATCTTCAGACGGGGCGGCCAGATCCAGCAGTCCCAACCAGTGCATCGGTCCGGTCAGCAACCAGCGCAGCAGCGCACCATCCACCGCATCCCAACTGGAAAAGCCCCGCAAATACCCTCCGCTGCTGTCCTGCCGGATAAACCAGGAATCATAGTCTCCGGCGGGGCGTTGAAAATCAGGCTGCTGGGACTGCACTGCGCGCACCAATCCGGCCAGGCTCCACCACGTCCCGGGTGGAAACCCACTGACCCAGTCGAGCACTTTGTGCCGCACTATCCGGGGATAGTTGTTGACAACCGCCTCAATCGTCAGATCCGGAAGACAGCGGAGTTCATCGAACTGCTCGCTGGCCATCCAGGCTGAGGCCAGCTGCGCCAGCGCCGCCGCGCGCGGTGCTTCGAGAAAGGCGCGGGTGGCCTCGGGCAGCGGCTGCCCGCCGGCATCCAGCAAACCAGCGGCATCCAGCAGGGCGGCCAGAACTGTCGAAGACAGGCCGGCGCCGGTAATTGCCAATTCAGGCAGATCCTGCCCCACCCGACGGGCAGCCAACAGGGTCGTGGCATGATCCAAAATACGATCCGCTGCCGGCAGGGGAATGGCCACCTCAACCGGGGTGGCATTCAACACGACATTCAAGTTCAGCCCGGCAATTGTAGGCAGCACCGCATTCGGCTCAACTGATGTATTTCCACTCCAGCCGGGAAGGGGGAGGTCTGGAGGGATGTAGGCCACCTCCTGAGGCTCAGGCGACAAGTTGGCAAATGCACGCCCGATCAGGGCCCGGTACCAAAGCATTTCCGCCGGTGAGGCCGGATGCAAATCGGGGCGCTCACGGTCACGCCGGGCGGCGCCCATGGCCCGCACCTCGCCAAAGCGCCGGGTGAACACAGCCCAGGACAGTTGTCCCCTGGCTTCCAGCAGTGCCTCAAGAGCTGCACGGGCTTCAGTGGGCAGCGCATCAACAACCTCAGCCGTCAGGGTCGGATCCCGCATGGCTGCGACCAGCGTCTGTGCTGCCGCACGCACAGTAGGGGCAGCCAGTTCCACGCCCCAGGCGGTGGCAATCATCTTCAACAGACCCAGGTCATAAGATTGCAGGGTTCGGGTCAAATCTGGCATGGGTCTTATTGTAATAGAAGTCAGGGTTTCTGGTGAGGCCCGGCAGGCGCTTGTCCCGGCAGTCAGAGGTTGCCGGAAATCGCCCAAAAGCCAGCGCCCCGACTAAATCGATATTTCCTGCAGCGCTTTTGTCAGGTTGGCGACATCTCCGCTGGAGGTTTGCAGTTTCGTCACATCAGCCGTCATCAAACTGGCCTCCACACCTGGCAGAACTTTCTCTGCCAGTTCGCTGGCAGTGGAAATCTTCTTTGCCAGGGCCAGGGCATCACGCGCAAATTCCTTGACGTTTTCCGGAAAGATGGGGAGTTTTTCCATGATCGGTACAGCCGTCTCAAGAATATTGTCCACCATGCCAACATATTTCATCACCACGGTGCGCAGCACAATGACGGTCCGGGTGAGTTGAAGCGCCATGTCCTGAATCGAGTCCAATGTGCCTTTATTATCCTCAATGACGTCATTGATGTTCATTAACGCAGCGGTCATCTTATCCGAAAAATGGACA
>DAOQTN010000170.1:0-6215 GCA_035340555.1 Anaerolineaceae bacterium
TTTGTGGTATTCTTTGACATGGAGACGCTGACTCGTAAAAAGGATGTTTGAGAACCCCATTTTTACCACGTCGCGTCTTCTCTTTCTAATATTTTTCGGATAGGTTCTAAGGCATCATGGTGTTAAGAGTGAACACCCCAAAAGAAAGGAGAAACATGTAAACTGGCAGCTTTTCTGTAAAAAGCTCCGCTGTTTTATGTGAAAATGTCATGACGACCCATACTGCCACCGCCCAAAGCTCTCCAAATATTGCTTTCATCAAGTACTGGGGAAACCGGGATCAGAACCTCCGCCTCCCCATGAATGGTTCAATTTCCATGAATCTGGCCGGTTTGCTCACCCAAACCCGGGTCAGTTTTGATGAAGATCTGGACGCCGATGTCCTGATCCTGAACGGCCAGGATGTTGTCGGCAGCGCCCTGGCGCGCGTGAGCATCCAGCTGGATCGGGTGCGGGAAATGGCCGGGAAGCATTTGTTCGCCAGCGTCGAGAGCAGCAATAATTTTCCCATGGGGGCCGGGATTGCCTCTTCCGCCTCCGGATTTGCTGCGCTCAGTCTGGCAGCCAGCCGGGCCATGGGGTTAAGCCTGACCGAAGCGGAGCTGTCACGACTGGCCCGGCGGGGATCCGGATCAGCCTGCCGGTCAATCCCCGGCGGCTTTGTGGAATGGCTGCCGGGTCAGGATGATGCGTCCTCCTTCGCCGTGTCCATTGCCCCGGAAAAGCATTGGGACCTGGTGGACTGCGTGGCAATCATTGAAACCGGACCCAAACCGGTGGGATCAAGCCAGGGCCATGCCGTTGCTCCCAGCAGCCCGCTGCAACCGGCCCGGGTCCAGGATGCAGAACGACGGTTACAGGTCTGCCGCAAGGCCATCCTGGAACGTGATTTCAGCGCTCTGGCAGCCATGGTTGAAATGGACAGCAATCTGATGCATGCCGTCATGATGACTTCAACCCCGCCGCTTTTCTATTGGGAGCCAGCCTCCATTCACCTGATGAAGGTCATTCCCACCTGGCGGTCTGCCGGGCTGCCAGTTTGTTACACGCTGGATGCCGGGGCCAACGTGCATGTCATCTGCCTGGGCTCGGCCGCAGAAGAGGTTGCGGGCCTTTTAAGCCGTCAGCCTGGCGTCCAACAGGTTCTGCCGGCCAAGGTGGGTGGCCCGACCAGACTGGTGGAGACATCCTGACAACTCGCAACAGCTAACACGTTATATTATAATTGAACCAAATTCAACCTACCGGGCGCATCATCCGCGCCCCTGATATAGAGGAACATGGAAACCCTGCTGATTAGTTTACTGCGTATTTTGGAATTCATTCTGGTACTTGGTGTGCTGGTTTTTCTCCACGAACTGGGACACTTTTTGATGTCCCGCCTGTTCAAGATTGAAATTGAAGAGTTTGGGTTTGGCTTCCCCCCGCGCATGGTGAAACTGTTCACCCTGGGCGGGACGGACTTCACCATCAATTGGATCCCCTTTGGTGCGTTTGTCCGCCCCAAGGGCGAGAACGATCCTGAAGTTGCCGGCGGTCTGGCGTCCGCCAATCCCTGGGCCCGGCTGGCCATTTTGCTGGGCGGACCCGTCATGAATTTGTTGACGGGGGTGATCCTCTTCACCATCATGTTCAATCAGGGCACCTATTATGATATCACCCGGGTGGTGATTGCTGAAGTCCAGACGGATTCTCCGGCCCAGCAGGCTGGATTGATGCCCGACGACCTGATTCTGAGTATTGATGGCAAGCGGGTGGACGGCACCTCCCGTCTGCAAACCCTGGTCCTGGCCCGGGCGGGTCAGGAGATCACCATTGTTGTCGACCGCGGCGGACAACAATTTACCTTCACCACCACACCGCGGGTCAATCCCCCCGCAGGCCAAGGGGCCCTGGGCATTCAGATGACCAACCCGATTGTCCAGAACCAGACCCTGGCTGGCGCGGCGAACATGGCTTTGCGTTATACCTGGCAGCAGTGTGTTGAACTGCTGCGCCTGCCCGGCCGCTTGATCGCCGGGACCATTTCCCCGGAAGAGTCACGCGTGGTCGGCCCGGTGGGCATGTATAACATGTACGATTACTTCCGCGATCTGGACGAGGAAGCCAGCCAGAGCGGGGAAACCAATCCGGCCGCCACAACCAATGCCCTGCGCATGATTGCCATCATCTCGGTTGCCCTGGGCTTTACCAACCTGCTGCCCATCCCGGCGCTGGATGGTGGACGCATCCTGCTGACCCTGCCCGAATTGATCACCGGCCGCCGCCAGATCTCCGTAAAACTGGAAAACTCATTAAATGCGATTGGATTTTTCCTGCTGCTGGCACTGCTGGCGTTTGTCACCTTGCAGGACATCTTCAATCCCTTACAGTTGATCAAATAGGGTTGGATCCATGAAAAAAAACCGGTCCCCAAAGGTTCCCTTTGCCGAGGTTTTGGCAGCGCTGCTGGATGACAGCCGGCCCTTGCCACCGGCCTACCTGTATCAACTTTCCGACCTTGAGGAAGGGGCCCTGGTTGAATTAAAAAGGCTCTGGAATCAGATCCCGGCCAGGCGGCGCATCAATCTACTTGAGGATCTGGCCGGGCTGCAGGAATCGGATGATGTTCTCAGTTTTGAAAGGATTGCTGCACACGCCCTGCGGGATCCGGAACCCCAAGCCCGCATCTTCGCGTTGGAAATCCTGTGGGATGATCCCATCCCGGGACGCCTGAACACCCTGCTGCACATCCTGCAAAAAGATCCGGAGCCCGCTGTACGGGCCCAGGCCGCGGCGGTGCTGGGTGAATATGTCTTCCTGGGGGAAGTTGATCATCTAAATGAAGATCAAAAGGTGATTCTTGAAGAGGCCCTCCTGGCCTCAGCCGAACCGGGGGAGGACCCCCGGGTGCAGCGTCGGGCCTTGGAATCATTGGGTGCTTCCAGCCACCCGGACGTGCCCGGCTTGATTCAGACGGCCTTCAACCGACCGGAGGTTGAATGGATCGCCAGTGCCCTGACGGCAATGGGACGATCCGCCGACGAGGAACGGTGGGGGAAAACCGTCCTGGATTGTTTGCATCATCCCGAAACGCAGATTCACCTTGAGGCGGTGCGTGCCGCAGGCACTCTGGGGCTGGCCGCAGCCCGGCAACCGCTGCTGGACATGCTTGAAGACGATCATGAGGAGGATCGGGAAATCCTGATGGCGGTGGTCTGGGCCCTGTCCGGCATTGGCGGACCAGGTGTCCGGGATGCGCTCACCCGGCTGTCCGAGGAAGTGGAAGACGACGAGGAAGCCGACCTCATTGACGAAGCCCTGGAAAACCTGATGATGGTGGACAGCCTGGATGGCCAGGAGATGTTTGATTTTGGGATGGACCCCGACGAGTCTGATCCGGCAGAAGATGCCGGACAACGGAGCAATTGATCTTGATGCGCCGCCTTGGACTGCTGCTTGTTTTCATCCTCCTGGGTCTGCAGCTGCGTTCTGTCATGCCAGCCTCAGCCCGGAGCAGTGCCATTGAAATAAATTCAGTCATGGCGGAATACCGCTTCGGTGAGCAATTGACCATCACCGCTCAACTGCTGTCTGATCAGCCGGTAAAACATGTTTCATTGTTTTTGCAACAGGTTGACCGCCCCACCCTGGCCCTGGAATTGGATGCCGGAGCGAACGGTGAACTGCTGGCCCAATTCAATCTTGTTGAACAACCCCTGCGGCCCTTTGCCCGGGTGGATTATTGGTTTGAAGTGGTTCCCCTGGCAGGCGAAACCTTCCATACTCCTGTATTTTCACTGAATTACGAAGACAACCGGCAGGATTGGCAGCGGTTGGAAGAAAACGGCCTGCAGGTGGCCTGGGTTGAAGGGGATGTCAGCTTTGGGCAGCAGATCCTCAATACAGCCGCCGCCAGCCTGGAACGCAACCGGCAGTTCATCAATGGGGATGTCAGCCTTCCATTGAAAATATATGTCTACCCCACCGCGGCGGCACTGCAAAACGCCCTGGCACTGGATGGCGCTGACTGGGTGGCCGGGCACGCCAATCCGGAACTGGGCACTGTTTTGGTGTCCATTGCCCCCAGCAGCACCCAGGGCATGGAGATGGAACGGCAGATCCCCCATGAATTGATGCACATCCTCTTGTACGAAAAGATGAATGCGTATTACAACCAGCTTCCGGTCTGGCTTTCCGAAGGACTGGCATCACTGGCTGAACTTTATCCCAATCCCGATTACGGCCGGGCCCTGGATCAGGCTGCGGCAAACGGGCGGCTTTTACCGATTGAATCACTTTGCGGTTACTTCCCCATGGATGCCAGCAATGCCTATCTGGCTTATGCAGAATCCGCATCTTTTGTTAAACATCAGTATGAACTGTATGGCATCAGCGGCCTGGACCGGTTGATTGCTGCCTACACCAGTGGACAGGGCTGTGCTGCAGGATTCGAAACCGCCCTGGGCCTGACATTAAGCCAGGCGGAAAACCGCTGGCGGCAGGAGATTTTAAAAATTGACACCACCAGCCTGATTTTCCGGACAATGGGCCCTTACCTGGTGTTGTTCATCCTGGTGGTTGGCATTCCGTTGGGCGCCGGACTGCTGGCCCGCCGCAAGTAGGTTCCGGCATGACTGGCGAAAGCACCGACGGACTGCATGCCGTGGTCCAGGGGATTGTTCAGGGGGTCGGATTCAGGGCTTTTGTCATTGCCGAAGCACAAGCGCGCCATCTGACTGGTTGGGTGCGCAACACCTGGGATGGCAAAGTTGAGGTGCTGGCAGAAGGACCGCGTACCACGTTGGAAGATCTGTTGACCACCTTGCGGCGGGGTCCCCGCAGTGCCGTGGTTTATGCCGTGACGGTGGAATGGGTGGCAGCCCGGGGGGAATACACCAATTTTTCCATGCGGCGCTCCGTCTAAAGGCCCGTTCCTGACATTAATAAAGCAGGTTGGGTTGATGATCCTCACCAACCCAACCTCATTGACCGTCTTCAGACCAGGACGCTAATTATCCGCCTCGGCATCCGGCGACAGAGGGCAGTCACAATTGCAAGTGCCGCCGGTCCCCATGCGGCCGCCCCGCCCCGAATGCATCCAGCTGCCGCCACGCCGGGCTGACATTTGGTCAGCCTGTTCCTGGGTGATGACGCCCTGAGCCACAGCCTCGGTCAGCGCCTGGGTATGGGCGGTCTCCCGCAGGGTGATCATTTCCTCCGTGGTCACACCAGCAGCTTCAGCGATATCCCGGAGGGATTCACCGGCATCCAGTCGGGCCTGCAAGGCATCCGGCGTCAGATCAAGCCGGTCGGCAAACACTGACAGCATGGCATCATGCATGAGATCGGAGAGCAGGCCACGGTCAATCGTGCCGCTGTCGCCGCCCATCATACCGCCACCGCCCATCATACCGCCACCGCCCATCATACCGCCACCGCCCATCATGCCGCCATGGCCACCACGCCGGCCGGTCGGACCATCTCCAATTTGCAGCAGTTCCTGCCCCAGCACGGCATTTGCCTTTGCCGTGGTAAACACGGCCAGTCCGCCAACCACTAAAACAATGGCCAAACCAAAACCAGCCAACATCCAAAGCCATTTTTTCATCTTGTTTCTCCTGATTTCTATTTCCGGTTGAACGTCCGGATTGAGTATAGGATACCGTAAACTTGTGAAGAAATTATGAAGAAACTGTAATAAAGTCATGAAGACCTGGATTTATTGTGATCACTCCTCCCCGGCCAGGAGGCGGGCCTTCTGCCAGGGTGGCAGGTTGGACTCATCAGCCAGAACACCGCGCAGATCATAGATTTGATCCCGCAGTGCTGCGGCGCGTTCAAATTCCAGATCGCGGGCCGCCTGTTTCATTTCCTTCTCAAGTTCCACGATCAACCGCTGGAGATCCCGGACCGGCATGCGCGCCGCCCGGGCTCGTTCGCCGGCCTGGTACTCAGCCCGGGCTGCCGAAGTCACCGGTGCGGCTCCCGGGGAGAGGCGCTCGGTCAGATCCCGGATGGCCTTATGAATGCTGACCGGTTCAATCCCATGAGCCTGATTATAGGCCACCTGTTTGGCCCGGCGGCGATTGGTTTCATCAATGGCAAAACGCATTGAATCGGTGATTTTATCGGCGTATAGAATGACCCGCCCATTGAGGTGACGGGCGGCGCGGCCAATGGTCTGAATGAGGGCAGTGGCGGAGCGCAGGAAGCCCTCCTTGTCCGCATCCAGG
>DAOQTN010000171.1:0-6209 GCA_035340555.1 Anaerolineaceae bacterium
CCTCCACTGCGGTGAAGACTGGTTCGGGCTTCATGACCATGCCGCCACCGCCGCCAAATGGCGCATCATCGGTGACATGGTGTTTGTCAGTAGTCCAGGCGCGAATATCATGCAGGTGCACTTCAATCAGGCCGTTGGCCCGGGCGCGCTGCAGGATGCTGGCTTCCAGATAAGGGGTAAAAACCGCGGGAAAGAGCGTGAAAACGTCGAACCGCATGGAATAATTCTACCACAGTGGAAAATTTGGACTTCAAATCTTGGGTTTGAAATTCTCACAAAAACTCAGTGATGTCTTTTGAAAGCGGTGGATTATACGCCCTTGATCCTGATGGCCCCATTGCTGGATAGTACAGCCGCTGACCCTAATCATCCCTATCTGGTTCAATTCAGGTGATTTCAAATCTGGATTTGGGTAACCTCAGGTCAGTGTCAGAAACGCTGTTGATGGATGCACAACAAATCCAATCACTCCGTCAATTGATCAGACAGTCAATCAGCCCACCAGCCAATCAATTAATAAATAATCCGCCAGTCAGTCATCTGTATCCATTACCAGATAGGACTCCCCCCGGATAAAGCCACGTGCGGCATAGTAGGCGCGGGTCCCCACGGCAGCAATTACAGCCAATTTCCGGAAACCCTCTTCTGCGGCAATGCGACGAGCCTGGGCAAGCAGTGCTGTTCCCAACCCCATATGCTGGGCCGCTCCAGGGGTTTCGGTACCTACCGCCAATGCCTGTCCGTAGACATGAACTTCCCGAATCAGGGCTGCACCGGTCAGGTCGGGCATTTGCGCCGGTACCTCGGCCAGACGGGATCTGAGTTCACGGGGACAGGTTTCAGAGCATTCTGGTAGAGACAGTCGCAGGTAACCAGCCAACTGATCATTGGGCGTGACAAACTGCAGAAAATGCTCCCTGGCACAGGCCGCTGAATAGATCTCATCCACCAGGCGCAGGTCGGATGGCTCAACCGCCTGGCCACGGACTTCACGGCAGCGCACACACTGGCAGCGTTCCCCGCGGCGGGCCACCTCCGCCAGCACATCCTGGCGCAGCGAGGTGCGGCGGTTGCCGGCAATGACATGGTGGGAGGGGATATCGCGGATGATGCGATTGACCCGACAGTAACGGGGGATGGTTGGCTTGAGATCAGCGATTAGCCCAACCAGGGTGTCGGTGTCGTAGGGTGTATACTCGCCACGTTTCCAGGCTGCAAAAAGTTCCGTTCCCTCAAGCAGCTGAGTCGGATAAATCTTAATTTCGTCCGGACAGTAATCTTGCCAGAGACGGGCAAAGTCGGCCCGGTCGGAGTCGGGGGTTGCCCCGAGTAAATTGGGCATCCAATGCAACACAATCTTGAAGCCTGCTGCCCGGAGTAGCGCCGTGGCATTCAGGGTATCGGCGACTGTATGCCCCCGCCGATTGAGGACCAGCAGTTCATTACTCAGACTCTGGGCCCCCATCTGAACCTTGGTCACCCCCAAATGGCGCAGCCAGGCCAGCGTGGTCGAGCTGATGTGGTCTGGCCGGGTTTCGATTACCAAGCCAACATTACGACTGGGGGCGGTTTCGTTGATCTGTTGGGCGGCTGCAAGGGTTGGACTCTCGCAGCCGTTAAGCGCATCAAAACAATGATGGATGTAATCTTCCTGGTAGGAACGGGGATAAGCCGTCCACGATCCTCCCAGAATGAGCAGTTCAACTTTGTCGGTGGGGTGTCCCACGGCATGATAGGATTCAAGCCGGGTGATGATTTGAGCCGCGGGATCAAACCCATGTTGAAAGGCACGCGCCGCGCCAGGTTCGTCAGGAAGATAACTTTTGGGCATGCGTACATCATCCGGGCAGAAAATGCATTCTCCTGGACAGGGATGTGGACGGGTTAGGATCGTTACCGTCGTCACACCTGAAAGGCTGCGGACCGGTTTCATGCGGATGCGCGCCAGCAGGGTTGGATCGGCCGAGATTTCCCCGCTTTTCACCAGGGCATGGTATATCGCCACCAGTGCTGATTTCGGGGGATAACCGCCATTGCTTAATGGATGACGGCGCAGGGCGCGCACCACATCCATCCCCTGACGCACATCCTCCAGGGCCAGACGGGCTGCGGCTAATTTCTCGGGAGTCAATTCCCGTAATTTGCGCCAATCATCCATAAGACTATTTTATCAGACATCCATGTGTGGCGCAGAACCCTGAACTCTGACCGGATGCCGGTAACCGCGGCGGCGCTTATCGGCTGACTGGGCTTTGATGGAACCCGGGGATCTTTCTCCGATTCGTCGGATGGGAGGTGCGGGGGAGGCGCAGCACATCCTCCATACATCGTCATATCAGCGGTCCTGCCCCAGCCTGTTCAGGCAAAAAACAGCGTATAATAAACTCATGTTTGAATTCTTTTTGGCAGTCATGCTTGTTTCCACCTTGTTGATTTTGGGAATCACGCGATTGGCCGAAGAACGGATTATTAAAACCCACCATGGGCAAAAGGTCAGCTTTTTTGCCCACCATCCCCCCCAGCCGGCAGATATTGTCTTCCTGGGTGACAGCCTGACAGAAGGTGCCCGCTGGGATGAACTCTTCCCGGGGGTGTCCATCCGTAATCGCGGCATTATCAATGATACCTCCCAGGGCGTATTGGAACGTCTGGACAGCATCACCTGTGGGCAACCGGTGGCCATTTTTATTCTGATCGGCACGAATGATCTACCTTTTTATGCTTACCGTTCTGATGCCGATATTCTGAATAATTACACCCAGATCATTCAGAAGATCCGAACAGATTCACCCCGGACCCGTATTTTTATTCAATCGTTGCTGCCACGCGGTCGCCGCTATGCCAGACGCATCCGTAAATTGAATGACGAACTGGCCGCGCTGGCGGATAAGCACGACATCACGTTCATTCCCCTGTTTGATCATTTTGCCACCCGCACCGGTGCTCTGCGCCCAGATCTGACCAATGACTCGTTGCATCTGCTGGCTTCAGGGTACGGCATCTGGGCCGAGCAACTTGCACCACATATTCAGATCCTGAAAACCAGCCAACCGCCTGGATCTACCGGGTAGATGGCCCAACGCTTATAACCTGTTTTTGGGGGTGGCGCTTGAGCCGCTTCTTTTTTGCCAGGGGGCGGATTTGGTGATTGACATCCACTGGATTCGTTCTACAATCATTGTTACCGAAGATACGCTTCAGTCTTTCAAATTCAAGGAGATGCAACTGTGAATAAGCTACACTGGTTATTCGCCGGAGCCATGCTGTTAAGTCTCGTGTTTGCCAGCCTCTTACCGCAGCCTGCCCTGGGGCAAGTTCGCCTCACCGGCACGGGCAATGATGTACTTCGTCTGTCGCAGTATCCGCTTGATACCCTCGATCCCTCACTGGCGTCCTTTGTACAGGAAGTCCAGGTGATTAATGCTTTGTTTGCAGGGCTGGTCAAGCTGGATCTGGCCACTGGTGAGGTTGTCCCTGACCTGGCTGAAAACTGGGTTTGGAACTTGGAAAAAACTGAAATCACCTTTACCCTGCGGGCTGGATTGATTTGGAGTGATGGCACTGCTTTAACAGCCCATGATGCCCGTTATGCCATTCTGCGCGAAATTGACCCCAATCTGTCTGCGGTCTACGCCAGTATCTTTGATCCTATCGTCAATGCTTATGAATATCGTACAGGCCAAATTACAGATCCCACCCAGGTAGGCGTTTATGCGGATGATAACCTGCACTTGCGCATTCAACTAACCCAGCCGATGGTCTTTTTTGACAAGATCATGGCATTGTGGGTCGCCAAACCACTGCCCCAACACGTGATTGAGGCGCATCCAGATGATTGGACTGACCCCATCAACCTGGTGACCAGTGGACCTTATTTGTTGACCGCCTGGGACCACGCCAGTTATATGCATCTCGCTGCCAATTCCAATTATTATGGCACCGCGCCCGGTTATGGCGAGATTGCGGTTGAATTATCGGAAAATGATCAAATTCTGTGGGAGTCTTATCTGCAAGGCAATCTGGATACACTTGATGTGCCAGTTGAGCAATACCAACTGGCACAAACGGATCCTGTCCTGGCAACCCAAACGACACTTGTACCGGGTACCTGCACCTATGCGTTGGTTTTCAAGACCGATACCGCACCCATGGATAATCCCAACGTCCGCAAAGCTCTGATTGCAGCGATTGACCGGACGGAATTTGCTGCTCTGTCTGTAGGCGATGGTGATCTGGCAACCCAGACCTGGACCCCACCATCCATCTGGGGCTACGTGGATGGACCGGCATTGGGTATTGGCATTCCATTTGATGTCACACAGGCGCAGGCCTATTTGACCTTGGCCGGTTACCCTGTTGGAGCCGGTTTCCCGGCTCTGAACATAGAAGTGCGTGACACAGCCCGCAACCGGCTACGCTGGGACTATCTGGCTACTGCCTGGCAGTCAAATCTTAATATTACAATCACGATTACCTACATTGGCACGAATCCATCCGCCCAGCTCATCAATTTGATGGGTTGGTGCGGAGATTACAATGAGGCCATTAACTTCGTTGGAAATGGTATTCAATATCTGAATAGCAGCGGCCGCCTGGGTGGCTGGTCTAACGCGGCCTATGATACTCTGATTGACCAGATTTCTCAGGAAGCTGACCTGCCCACCCGGCTGGATCTGTATGCCGATGTGGAGCAAATTTTGGTTGAGGATGAGGCGGTGCTGGGCCCGCTTTACAATAACATGCGCGCTGTTTTGACCAAGCCTTATCTCCAGCGGACCATCTCTGGCTTTAGCCAGGATTACTGGTATGAGTGGTCGCTGATCATGGCGGCTGAGTCCAATTATGATCCCGGGTCTGTCCTTAACTTTGAGCCGGGTGTGGATACAACAGTGTATGAATTACCCATGGCTGTGTTCAATCAACCCATGGTGTTGACGCACACCGTTTTGCGTTCGGATGAGTTGGCTGTTCAGCCACCTGCGGGTCTGGGGGGCATCGGGCACGCCTATGACCTGACTGCTGTGCCGCAAACCCTGGGCAACAACCTGCACGACCAGACAAATTTACCGTACCTCATCACCATCCCCTACAGCCCGGAGCAACTCGCCGCCGGGGATGTGGCGGAATCAACCCTGGGACTCTATGCTTTGGTGGATGGCGATTGGGTCGGGCAGGGCGGCAACGTTAACATCGAAGACCATGAGTTGACGGCAACCACTTCAGAAATCAATACAGACTTTGCTGTCTTTGGTGTAACATATAAACACCTTTACCTGCCGGGTATTTTGCGTTAAGCCTGGTCGATTTTGAGTTTGGAATTTAAATTCCCCGGTCAGTTTGGCCGGGGAATTTTCTAATGATATTTCTGCATGTAAAGCTGTCGGAATGCATGAGGTTGGGACCTGCTTTGCAGGTAGACCACAATCTGGTCAGCGCATTCGGCGCTGCTGAAATGAGCTGTGTCCACTTCAAAATCGTAGACACCATGGGCATGGACGCACTCATACTGTGCCCGGGCCTGCCCCAGCGTGCGGTTCTTGCGGGAGCGCTCGCGCTCCTCCAGCACGCTCAGCTCGCAGCGGACCCCGATCAGCCAGGCGGGCAGGGTATGAAACAGCCGGGCGCACTCCGCCACCCAACTCCGCTCGACCAGTACATGATCTGCCAGGATATTGCTGCCGCGGCGCGCCGCGGCAGCAATGGCATGGTGCATGGTCGTCATCAAGTGGTGCCCGTTTTCCCCGGCGCGGTCGGCCAATCCCAGAACGTCATCCCACAGGGGCCGCTCCAGGAAACGTTCTGGCAGCATCCAGATGAACTTGTCTATACCCATGTTCAAATACAGCGGATCCAAGCGCTCCTGCAGGGCTTCAAGCAGGCAGGTTTTACCGGAACTGGATGTGCCATTAAGGAAGATAATCATACCAGGAGTTTTCATGAAAATATCTCGGGGATGTGGATTTCAGCAAGTGTATCATGATTCATCTGCAATCTGTCTTGGGGACATAGTTACCCGTTATATAGACAACGATGACACGGGTCTTGACCTGGCTGATGGACTGTCGATGGTGGTGCGAGTGCAGCCATCACCTTACCTCTCGGCAACCAAAGTTCCGGTTGCAGTTCCAGCCCGGCGGTTGCACTACGGGCAACCGGGAGGCGGCGCATGAACCGAGTGACCAAAACCGTCTCCACGGCACGGAACGAGA
>DAOQTN010000172.1:0-6201 GCA_035340555.1 Anaerolineaceae bacterium
CTATATCCGGGCTGAACCCGGTTTTGACTCCGAACGGATTGCCAGCCTCCAAAATGAGCATCTGGTTCAAGTTCTGTCTGATCCTGAATTCAAAGATAACTATTTATGGGTTAAAATCCGCATCCCGGAAAGCGGCATTGAAGGTTGGATTGTCCAGAGTCTGCTGCAAACAGCAACACCCTCAACGGGCTGGTAGCTGGTAGTTGGTAGCTGGTGGGCCGGCCGGGCAAGCCAGGCAATAAATATTCCACTCAATCTAAGGAGCGTACTTCATGACCATTCACTTTGGCACCGACGGCTGGCGCGCGGTTATCTCGGATACATTCACCTATAACAATCTGCGGCTGGTCACCCAGGCCATTGCCGATGCCGTGGCATCCGGCGCCTGGATGAACGGCGAGCCGGTCAGCGACCAGGTTGACCAGAAAAAGATGGTGGTCGGTTTTGACCCTCGTTTTCTTTCGGATCGTTATGCCGGTGAAGTGGCCCGGGTCCTGGCGGCAAATGGATTTACCGTCCATCTGGCGCAGGCGGATGCCCCCACCCCCGCCATTTCCTACGCTGTCAAACAAATGAATGCCATTGCCGGCGTGATGATCACCGCCTCACACAATGCCCCCCGCTACAACGGGGTTAAACTCAAGGCGGCCTATGGGGGTTCGGCCCTGCCGGAACAGTGCCGCCGGGTGGAAGTCTATCTCAACGACAACGAAGAACAGGGCCGCGGCCCCAATTTAATGGATTTTGAGCAGGCGCGTCAGCAGGGATTGATCCGCCGGTTCAACCCCATACTGGCCTATAACGAGCATCTGCGGACGCTCATTGACTTTGATATTATCGCCGAAAATCCACAGCGGCTGGTGGTGGATTCCATGCACGGCGCCGGGCGGGGAGTGATTCGGACCATCCTGCAGGGAACCGGCTGTGAGGTGGCCGAAATCCGCGGTGAAATGAATCCGGGGTTTGGCGGGGTCCATCCAGAACCAATTGTGCGCTACCTGGGAGCTCTGGCTGGCGCCATTGGTGCCGGATTGGGCAATTTTGGCCTGGCGACCGATGGGGATGCCGACCGTATCGGGGCGATGGATGAGCGCGGTAATTTTGTAGATCCCCATAAAATCATGGCTTTGGCTTTTCGTTACCTGGTTGAAAAACGCGGCTGGCGCGGCGCGGCAGTGCGCACCGTCTCCACCACCCGCATGATTGATCGGTTGGGGGAACGCTACGGCCTGCCGGTGTATGAGACCCCTGTCGGTTTCAACCATATCGCTGATTACATGATGAAAGAGGATATCCTGATCGGTGGAGAGGAATCCGGCGGTATCTCCTTCAAGGGCCACATCCCCGAAGGGGATGGCATCATTATGGGCCTGCTGATCATCGAAATGGTCGCCAGTGCCCGCACCACCCTGTATGAGTTAGTGGAAGATCTTTTGAATGAAGTGGGACCGGCTTTTTATGAGCGGACCGACCTGCGGCTGCGCCACCCAGTATCCAAAAGTCAGATGACCGACCGCCTTAAAAATGAAGCCCCCACGGCCATCGGTGGTGAAATGGTGGCCCAGATCAGTGACAAGGACGGGGTTAAATACATCCTGGCAGACGATTCGTGGCTGTTGATCCGGCCTTCCGGGACGGAGCCCGTCCTGCGGGTTTATGCCGAAGGGCGCACGCCGCAAATGGTGAAGGCGCTGCTGGCCTACGGCGAGGCGGTTGCCGCCAGCGTTTCATAATTCTTCGCGGCGGACACCACTCCGCCTCAGCGGATGGTCGTTGACAAACCCAGGGACACGTCCCCCAGTGACTAGAAGAATCAAAACCGCAGGGCGAAATGACACGCCCTGCGGTTTTCAACACATGGCAATCGATAATCCCGGAGAGGCCAGTCCAAGGGCTGGCATGGTCCGGAAAATCCAGCGCTGACCTGCTAGCGGGAAGAAGAGCGCAGCTTGCGAGCCACGACGATGATGATCACCAACACCGCCGCCAGTCCCAGCAAGCCGGGCAAGCCAACCTCATCGGCAAAGCCGAAGCCGCCCAGCGCTGTCGGTGAAGGGGCGCGCGGCGTTCCCGTCCCACTGACCACCACCGCAGTCTGAGTGGCGGCAGCCTGGGTATTAAATGCCGCAACCGTCTGGGTTTGCTGGGTTGGGTTCAGGATCGGTGTGCTGGATGGCCGCAGGGTGTTGGTGGGGGCCACCACCGGGGTCTTGGTGGGGGTCTTGGTCGCAGTGGGGATCGCCGCCAACGTCAGCATTTGAATATTGGCCTGAGCCGTTGTAGTGGCATTCAGTGCCATGGCTGTATTGGAGGCCTCGATCATCGCATTTTGCTGTGATATGTTTGCTTTTTCGCGGGGTTGAATAATCAAAAGATAGACGCCCAGAATGATCAGCCCCAACAATATCACGCCGCCGATAATGGCTAAAATCAGGGGGAAGACACGGTTATTGCCGCCACCGCCCTGTCGGGGTTCCGGTTCGTCGGTTTCAGGCGCCGCGGGAGCTTCTTCCTGCGGCAAGAGATCGGCAAACTGGTTGCCCTCTTCTTCTTCATCAAATCCTTGGAATGCCATTGTGTATCTCCTCTGTGCTTATTCTATCACATCCAGGTTCGCCAGGGGTACGACCACCGGCTCATTATTTTCAAGGCGGACATCAGCTGCCGCCGTACGCACACCATTGGGCAGGGCGCTCAAACCCGGGCGCACCTGCAGCAGTGTTCCAATCTTGCCGGCATGGGGGGGCCCCCAGATATGAACCAGCTGACCGGGCTTGAAACTGACCAATTCCATCGGCAGTTGCCCGGTGGCCGGCAAGGGAATGACCACCTCGGGACGATCTCCCTTGACGGGATCCGAAACAGCATTCACGCACAGATCCCGGCGTTCACTGGTGCTGAACAATTTGAAGGCCGCGCTGTTCATGGGGATCGGTCCAAATCCTTCAGTTAAGATAATGGGAAAGCGGGCAGCCAGAGCAGCCGGGACCAGATCTGCCGACATGCTGCCCAGGATTAAGCCACGCAGCGGCAGCTCGTTGCCCGCTTCAATGGCGTCTTCTTTACAACAATAGCCCCCCAGGACAACCGCCCCGCGCATGGACACATCCAGTGACGCCCGGGTGACTTCGTCCAATGGCTCCTTGGCCAGAGCCAGCAGCAATCCCAAGCCAACTTTTCCATTGCCCCAAACACCCTGGATCAAGGCCCCACTGGCTTCAATGGTACACCCGAGTTCCGGTGCAACCTCGGTCACGGTGCCATTCAGGCCGGCGTACACCTGCACCAATTGGGGTTCCATTTCGATGAGAACCTGGCCGCTGACAATGGCAACAACCTGGCCGTTGGCCGGGGCACGGACTATATGGGGGAGCAGGCCGCCTGCTTCAGCAATCACGTCACCCTTCATCACCCGGGCCCCAACCTTGACTTCAATAAACCGATCCGCCTTGTCGCTGCTGCGTCCGCCACCAAGCAGACGCCGAATGTTAAAGAGGGCATGCTGTCCGGGAAGTTGTGCCTCCGCCACCGGATCGGTGGCATTGACTTTTTGTCCCATGCGAACCAGCACTTTGCCGGGCAGCGGCAGGTTGCGCTGACGGCGGATGAGAGCTACAGGAAGAATGTGATTAACCGGAGCGACCATGATAATTTATCTCCGATGCAAGTTTTATACCACCGGACTGCCGAGGGCAGTCTGCCATTTGCGAATCATATCGCGACGGCGGGCGGCGTCGCGCGGCAGCACCAGGGGGCGACCGCGGGTATCAATCACAGCTCCGCAAAGCCCGCCCATCACCTTGAAGCTGCGGATGCGATCCTTGTTGTTGGGATCGATGACCACCCGGCGCAATGGGGTGAAATGAATGCGGGCGGTTTGTCCATTGCGAATGGGCAGGGCTGTCAACATGCCTTGGCGGACTTCTAGCTGGGTTTCCTCACCTGACTCATACTCAATGCGGACCTTGAGCAGCGGTGTTCCAAAACGCCCATCACTCAAGGGGCAGATGACTGTTCCAAGATTGATGAAGGCATTGCTTTCCAGCACCTGGACTGGCATGATGGGATTATGGGTTGAGATTGACCCCAGGGATCCCAGCAGCCCATAAGCATCCAATAAAACGGTCGTCACCCCCACCGGTTGAAAGCCGTCCAAAATGGTCAGCAGACTCTGCCCCGGCGATGACCAATGCGACAGGACACTTCCTGAAGCCAAAATGGGTTCAAAGCCGGTCCGCAGATCCGGCCAGCGGGCCTTCAGCCCCTGCATCAACTGGGTTAAAATATGCCGCGCGGCAGCCTGTTCCATCGCCAAGGCTTCAACTGTAACTGGAACAAGACCGGGGCGGATACTGCGTTGCCAGAGGTAATCCCGGATCGTATCATTCCCAATGGGAACGGGCAGCCAGCGGGCAATATCCTCAATGTTAAGATCACGAAGCAGGTGGCTTAACCCCGTTCCAATACCAATGGGGAAGGTTCGCAAGGCAGTCTGGCCGCCCCTGCCAGCCGCGATGGTGGAATAGGTCTGACCAAGATCCACACCCAGAACCCCCTTCTTGGGATCATAAATCCTGCTGAGATAACCAATCATACGTCCAAATGCCTGGGCCGTGGGAATTAACGGGGTTGTGCTGATCTTCCCCAACCCCTCAAGCCCGCCAACCTGGTTACTGCGCACCTGGCCAATGACCTGGGCCAGCACTTCCGACGCGGGTTCCAATTCCTCAATGTCGATCGATGGACGGATATTGGGTGCCAGATGAACCGTGGTCAGTTTGCTGAGCACCTCTTTGAGGCGCTTGGCCAGCACCTGGTTGCCGGCATAGAGAATATCTGGACGTTGTTCTGGCAACATGGTTTGCATGGCCAGCGTGATCAATTCGACCATTTTAGCCACCGAGCGGGTGGCCCCGCGATCAGCGCCACCGGCCAGCAAAATCAAATCAGGGCGGGCCTGCAAAATGGCGTCCACCTGGACTTCAGGCCGGCGGTGATCGTTAATGCCGATCTGCTCCACCACTTGCCCATAGGACATTTCAACCAGGCGATTGGCGCTTTCCAGGGAAACATCCTCCAACAGACCAACCGTTGCCACCCGCAATTCCGGTCCGGCAGAAAAAACGATGGTCATGCGATCCACACCAGAACCATCCGGCTGGCCAGGCATGATCAAACGCCCTTCGGGATCCACAAAAACCCGCCCGGTGACCTCTTGCAAGTGATTAATTGCCTGATTGATCCCTTCACCAATATCGGAGTAGGGCGCGCCAGCTGTACTGGGGGCGACACCGGAGGCGATAAAGCGATATTGACCATCAACGGTATCAAACAGCAGGACACGGGTCAGGACAGACCCGAGGTCCACCGCCAGTACCGATTCAGCATCCACCAGAGAAGTTGTCATAGCAGCCAGTTTATCGGAAAAGGTAGAGTATGGTTTGGATCAGGAAGTTGAGGCGCTCCAGCAGAGCCGTCAGTGCAGAGGCCATCACCCCGGCAAACAGAGCACCCAGGGTCAATCCAATAAAGATCTCGCCAATCCTGGCACCGGTCTCAATGAGCGGGGACCGGCCAGGGGTCCCATCCGGACGGGGACGGGCACTGAAATGAAAATAGAGCAGGGTGCCCGCCGCTCCCACCACCATCAAGATGCCTTGAATAAGCTGTCCGAGACCATTCATCCCAAAAGGAGCAATTGCAGCCTCAATTTGCTGGAAAAGCGTGCCCATGACAGCCCCGCCAACCGCCGCCCCAGCCCCTGCGCCAACCAGATAAGCCATCGAAACGTTGCCCAGGCCGGACAGACGGGGGGATAACTTGGTCAGCAGGAGCAGACCCAAAATGATGGGGACAGCGGTCAGAATTTGGCTCTGCAGATTATTGCTCATCAGCGGTGTCCCTATGCGGGGCACAATGACTTCAAAAATCAGGACCACTGCTGTGTACCCCGCAGCAACCCCCACCAATAGATAGGACGCCAGACGAAAAGCCGGGTTATCCCCAAACAGGTAGCTGAAGACCATTAATGTCAGCAAAAAACCAATCAACATCCAGAGCAGGTCGAGATCTCCCATATGGCTATGCCTTCCTGCGGGTCTTGCGGCCGCCCAATAAACCGGATACGGCATAATACAATCCGCCGCTCAGGATGAATACAACAATCAGCACAGGAGAGGTTTGCCCTTCTCTTTCCCTGTC
>DAOQTN010000173.1:0-6181 GCA_035340555.1 Anaerolineaceae bacterium
GAATGTGTGGCCGGGATCCAGGTCTGGACGGTCACCAACAGCAATGATTTTGATCAACCCTATACCTGGACCTCAAGCGTTGGCCCCTTCGGCAGCAGCACGGTCCCGGCCATGGGTACAGACACCTTCAGCCTGCCGGGCGGGGTGCAAACCATCACCCTGACCTACTCGCACCCGCTGTTTGGCGGGCGCACCATCAGCCAGGAGACCGGTGAGAGCCCCTGTGTGCTGATCACCGCCACCCCCCAGGTGACCCCGACGGTGGTGACGGAAACCCCCGTCACGCCTGAGCCCACGGAGGATCCCGAGGTGGAGCCGACCCCCACCCGCTACGTGCCCACCCTGCCGCCCCCCACCGGCGGTCTGGCCACCCCGGTCCTCATTCCGGTGACCGGTGCCGATAATGCCGGCAGCGCCCCGCTGCTGCCGCTCAGCACCTCGCTGTTTGTCAACCTGGGATTGGTCTTGCTGGGAGCCTCCGTCACCCTCCAGGGCGCCCAAAAATGGATGCTGAAGTAGGAAATATTTGATTATGAAGAGTCTCCGTCTGCTGGTGAGTGTGCTTGGCGTACTGCTGCTGCTGGGGGGGCTGGGCGGCCTGGTGGGCGATGTCCAGGATGTCCTGGCTTCCCTCAATGCCAGCCGGCCGGTCTCCCCGCTGGATGACCCGACTGGATTTATTCCCGACCTGTCACCCGCGGCCACAGCCACCGCCGGACCGGCCCGGCAGACGGAGACAGATGGTTTACCCGGGACTCTGACCGGGAGCGGAACTGACACCAGATCTGAAACCGAATCAATCATTACCGGGCAGGATGGGCCGCCGGTTGAAATCGGCGAACCTGGTATGCCTGGCGAGCCCGGCGATCCCGGGCGCGAACCGGCGGCGCTCCTGCAGCCCGATGCCCGCCCCGAGCCGGTTGGGGTAGTGACGGTTCCAATTGTTCCTGAACACCTGGCCATCCCGGCCATCGGGCTGGATGCCCCGATTGTGCCCACCCTGCAGCGCTCGGTCACCGTCGGGGAAACCGACTATTACCAGTGGCTGGCACCCGATGAAGCGGCCTCCGGCTGGCACACCAACTCTGCCCGGCTGGGTGAGCACGGCAACCTGGTCCTGAACGGCCATCACAACGTCTTTGGCGAGGTGTTTCGTGACCTGGAAAACCTCAACGCGGGGGACCGCATCCTGGTCAGTGGGGCCGGGGTGATCGTCGCCTATGAGGTCACCAATGTGATGATCATCCCCGAGCGCAACCAACCGGTGGCGCAGCGGATCGAAAATGCCCGCTGGATTGAACCCTCCGTCGATGACCGGCTGACCCTGATCACCTGCTGGCCGTATGAGAGCAATACCCACCGTCTGATCGTGGTGGCCCGGCCGGTGGTGCCGGATGAGCCATCCCGGCCGGCATACTGAACGCTTTCTGCCCATCCATCCGGGTGAGATTGCCTTGGGGAATTTGAGGCAAAACGCGGACGCATTATTCTGGGGGGAATATAAGCATTTTGGATCTCAAAACAGCCGGGTGAGAGGAAACCGGTTTCAATCGATGGGACTCACTTGAAACAGGCAAATCATTGCCCAATTGGGCTTGTCGATTAATTATTTTTAATGCATAATGGGTTTATGCCCCAGGGAGTGTAACTTTATTGGCAGAATGTAGGATATTGGGGGAAAAAGTTGTCAATCCTGCAACATCAGTTTGCTATACTGTGCATAACATTTTCACAGGAGGCGCATGTCAAATAACCCATCCCAAACAAAAGCGTCCCGGCTCAATCAGATTGAGGCGCTGCTGTTGTCTCATCCTGAAGGTTTGACACAAGCCGAAATAGCCCGGCGATTGAACGTTAATCGGTCAACAATCCTGCGCTATATGTTGGATTTTCCTGCGCCTGTCTACCAGGATGGTCAAAGATATTTCATTGATCGGGAAGCCTACTTGATTAATGTGCGCTTCAGCCTGCATGAAGCTCTGTCGGTTCACCTGGCTGCCCGGCTCCTGGCCACCCGCCTGGATCGTCAAAACCCGCATGCAGCTGCAGCACTGCGCAAACTGGGTCTCTCACTCGAGACACTGGCCCCCCGCATCAGCACGCATCTGCAGCAATCTGCCGATGTGATGGACGATGCCAGCCGGCATATGGATGCCGTCTATCTTGCCGCTCTGGAAAAACTGACGCTGGCCTGGGCTGAGCAACGCAAAGTACGCATCTGGTACAAGTCTGATCAAACCAAAGAAGTCAAAGTCTACGATTTCTCTGTCTACTTTATTGAGCCCTATGCCGTGGGACAATCCACTTATGCTATCGGGTTCAGTGAACCGCAGAACGCAATGCGTACCTTCAAAATAGAGCGCATCCAGCGCGTGGAAACGCTTCGAGATACTTACGAAATTCCCGGTGACTTTGACCCCACCCATCTACTGGCTGATGCCTGGGGCATCTGGTACACCGATAAAGAACCAGTTGAAGTTGTTTTGAAATTTGGGCCGCGTGTGGCAGGACGAGTAGGGGAAACACAGTGGCATCGCTCAGAGCAGGCCTCCGAATTAGAGGACGGCAGCCTGCTCTGGCGCGCGTGGATTGCCGAACCCCAGGAAATGATGCCCTGGATCAGGGGGTGGGGTGGCGAAGTCGAGGTGCTAGCCCCGGAGAGCCTCAGAAATCTAATCTCGGAAGAGAGTCGACGGCTGGCCAATATGTACAAAGAGTAAACAATGGAACCTTATCAACTTCTCTGGGCAAAAACATCAGATGATAAAGCTAATTGGCACCCCTTGATCTGCCATTTAATCGATACAGGTAAGGTGGCCAATGCTTTGTGGCTGGAATCATTTGCACCAGCAACTCGCCGATATTTTTCAAATCTCTTGGGATTAAGCGAAATTGAGGCCGGCAATTTACTGTCATTTTGGGTCAGCCTGCACGATATTGGGAAAGCCGCCCCAGGATTTCAACGGAAACATGTTCCAGCGATTCCAATCTTGGAATCTGCCGGCTTTTCCTTTCCTTTGCCGTCCAGTAAATCCGCACCACATGGAGTCGTCTCAACCTGGGCGTTGGAGAATTTGTTAATTCAGCAGTGCCAAATGCAGCCATCATGGTCCAAGCGAATTGCTCGGGCGCTTGGCGGCCATCATGGCACCTGGCCAACATCAACGCAATTGTTACCGCAAGCCCTCAAAGCTTCTGATAAAGGGGATGCCTTTTGGGATGCGGCTCGTCAGGCCTTGATGGACGAATTGATTAAGTTGTTTGCCCCAGTTCGTAATTTTAGCTGGCCTGAAACCCAGGAAGACGAAAACACCTTCCTGATGCTTTTCTCTGGCCTGACTACTGTCGCAGACTGGATCGGATCCATGTCAGAATTCTTCCCTTTCCAGGCGGCAGGGTATGAGATTGAGAGCTATGCAGCCGAATCTGAGCAGAAAGCCAGAAGCGCGCTGAGGCAGTTGGGGTGGATCGGATGGCAGCCCAATGGACAGACCATTCCCTTTGAGCAGATGTTCCCATTTTCGCCCAATGAGATCCAACAGATGACCATCCAGGCTGGGCAGGATCTTACCTTACCCGCATTGGTTGTTTTGGAAGCACCAACTGGCAGCGGTAAAACTGAAGCAGCTCTATTCCTTGCCGATTCCTGGCTTCAGGCTAACCAGGGGCGAGGATTGTATATCGCCATGCCCACTCAGGCTACCAGCAATCAGATGTTCGCTCGCACAAGTCAATTTTTACTCCAACGTTACCCTGGTGAGCAACTCAACCTGCACCTGACGCATGGAGCGCAGATGTTAGCTCAGGCAAGTTCAGCCCCCTCCAATGTGTCGGATGACGAAGATACCCCTGTTGAGGGCGGCATCCGTGCTGAAACCTGGTTCTTGCCCCGCAAACGGACTCTCCTGGCGCCGTTTGGCGTCGGAACGGTAGATCAGGCTCTGATGAGTGTATTACAGACCCGGCATTTCTTTGTCCGAATGTTCGGGCTAGGACAAAAAGTGGTCATCTTTGATGAGATTCACGCCTATGACACCTATATGTCTGAATTGTTCCAGCAATTATTAAGCTGGCTGAGGGCGGTTGGAACTTCGGCTATTTTGCTTTCCGCCACCCTGCCGGAAGTAACTCGCAGTGCCCTGGTCTCTGCCTGGGGTGGCGAAAAAGAGACTGAGCCTGCCGCTGCCTACCCACGGCTGACGATCGTATCATCAAAAAATACCCGATCGGTCCCGCTGCCCTGGTCGCAAACCAATCAAATTGATCTTACCTGGGTGCCAGGTGATTCACAGGCTATGGTTGATTTATTGGCCGAGAAATTGAAAGATGGCGGTTGTGCGGCCGTAATCTGCAATCGAGTGGCGCGTTCTCGTGAGGTTTATCAAGCCCTGGCAGCGGCCAATCTCGTTGCGCCAGAGGACCTCATTCTGTTTCACGCCCGTTTCCCTTATGCGCGTCGCTCTCAAATTGAAAAAGCCGTCCTGGAACGCTTCAAAAAAGGTGGGCAGCGGCCCAAGAAATCCATTGTGGTGGCGACCCAGGTGATTGAGCAAAGCCTTGATTTGGATTTTGATTTCATGGTGAGTGATCTGGCTCCTATAGATTTGTTGTTACAGCGCGCGGGGCGGCTTCACCGGCACGCTCAAAATCAAGATCGCCGCCCCACAGGATTACGCTGCCCCTGTCTGGCGATTACACGTCCTCAGGAAAAAGAGGATCTGCCAACCTTTGGGGCGGATGAATGGGTGTATGAAGCCGTGATTCTTTTGCGCACCTGGGCAGTCTTACAGGGTCGTTCCTGCCTGACCTTACCTGCGGAAACCAGCGAACTGATTGAATCCGTTTATGGTGGATTGATGGATGAAGCGCTGCCTCCTTCCCTGAGGCAGGCCATTCAAAAAGCAGAAACAAAATCCCTGGAGGACCACCGAAAAGAAATCTTTGAGGCAAAAACACGCCTGATCCCCAGCCTTGATGATGAACGATTGCTGTTCAGTAAAAATGACAATCTGGAAGAAGATGATCCGACTGTTCACAGCGCCTTTGCGGCATTAACCCGCCTGGGTGCCCCCAGCGTGACACTGGTATGCCTGTACCAAACGCCTCTGGGCCTGGCAACAGAACCAGACGGACTTCCGGTTATAGATCAACTGGATGCCGTTCCAAAATTCGGCCAAATCCAAAAGATGCTGCAATGCACCGTTGCCGTTCAAGACCGCCGGATATATGATTATTTCCAAAAGCGCCCGCTGCATCCGGCCTGGCGGACTTGTGCCGCATTGCGACACCACCAACCAGTAGTCTTTGATTCTCAGGGCCGGGCATCTCTCGAAGGTTCGCCCTGGGTGTTGATCCTGGACAATAAACTAGGTCTGCTGATAGAGAAGGAGGTTCTATGATGTATTCGTTCAATTTGATTGAACAACCCTGGATTCCTTGTGTTCAAGCAAATGGGCAGGTTCAGGAGTTGAGCCTGCGCCAGACACTAACCCGTTCCCGAGAGTTTGTTGCCATGACAGGCGATACACCGCTGGAAACAGCCGCCATTTATCGGTTGCTGCTGGCAGTGCTGCACAGCGCCTTGCGAGGCCCATCCAATGCCAAATCATGGCAAAAAATCTGGTCAGCCGGCACACTAGATGCTCCCTGGCTGCATGAATATCTGGATCAATGGAAACACCGGTTCGATTTGTTTGACCCTCAGCGGCCATTCTATCAAGCCGCAGATGAGCGCGCTCGGCCTAAATCCATTATTTCACTGGTGATGGAGATGGCTTCGGGCAACAATGCTTCTCTGTTTGATCATCATATCGAATCAGAAGGCGCTGTCTTGAGTGCCGCAAAAGCTGCCCGTGCTTTGATTACAGCACAAAACTTTAGTCTTTGTGGAACAAGCGGCATGGAGCAAAAGTTTACAGACTGCCCCTGGACACGGGGCGTAATTTTCCTTGCAAGCGGCGATACCCTGTTTGCTTTGTTGGCGTTGAATCTGGCTACGGCCATTGTACAACAACGAATCCCTGTAATCGGTCCAGACCAACCCGCCTGGGAATCGGACAATCCATACTTGCCTGACCGTGAAATTCCGTTAGGTTATCTGGATTATCTGACCTGGCAAAACCGCCGGCTGTTACTGATCCCGGAGGGTGAAGCCAGTGCCCCCACTGTCAGCCAGTTCACC
>DAOQTN010000174.1:0-6158 GCA_035340555.1 Anaerolineaceae bacterium
CCAAGATTCGGAGTGCGTCCCCGCCGATTGTGGATGGGAGGAAATTGGAGGCAAAAGCCCCGGCAAAAACCAGTTGCAGGGCCTGACCAAACGACAGAGAGACGTTTTGCGCCCGCAGCAAAATCCACCAGCGCAAGGCATTGGCCAACTGGCCGCTCAGGTACAGTCCAAACGCAAGCAGGATCGCCCACATCGGCATAAAGCTGAGCGCCTGCCATAATTCAGCCCAGTCTTGGCGGGCTAGAAGAAAAACAAACAGGCCCAGACTGAGCAGTGTACCCACCCAGCGAACAATCCGCTTCCAATCCCAATGTGGTCTGGTTGCCGCCACTTAGTCTTCCTCTGAAAAGGCAAACCGGCCATCCAATATTTCAGCCAGGTGCGGGCCAAACTCGGCCGCGGTGATCCTCCTGTCAGGGAGCGTCAAACGATAGACCGGTATTTCCTGCAGGGCGCGGTCGATCAGGTCCATTTCCTTTCGGCGCCAATTGTCCAACCGGTCCGGATCAAGCCCGCCACATTTTGCCATTAGAGCCAGGTAATGACGAGCTTCATAAAAATTCATCTTCAATAATTCGTCCCGTTCGGCCTCACCCGGCTGCTGCAATTCCAGCAGCGGTCGATCGATATTGCCGCGGCGCAGAAAAATCAAACCAGCTGGGTTGGCTTGCAGTCGCGCTGTCCGACCTGGCCAGAGCCGGGTCAGCGGCAATCGCACCGGCCATTTAATCCGGTCGCCCGACCAGGAGCGAACCCGCCCCAAGATCGCCAGCCGGATCCATTCACCACGCGAAAGGTGGTGCTTCAAGGCAGGAATCCAACGTAGCAGATCAAAATAAAGATGGGAACGGGTCAGGTAGGCCAGACTCACGGGGCCGGGTCCTAAAAAGGTGTAATCATCAGCGTGTGGAGCCCATTGTTTGGCACTGTAAGCCATTAAAAGGGCAGTGGTGGTTGTCTTGCCGGCACCACCCTGCCCGGTAAACAGCAGACTGTGTCCACCACAGGACACCGCCCCGGCATGAAGCAGCAGGACGCCCCGGTTGGCGCACAGCAGGCGTAAACTGGGATGAACCAGCATGTGATGGATCATGGGAATGCTGAATCGGTTGCCAATGCAGTCCAGCTCAAGATTGCCAGCATGCCAGACTGCCCGGTAAGCCCACCGGGCAGCAAGTTTATGCACATGATCAACATACCCGGCCGGGGCAGCAAACAGTTCAGCGCGGCGGAAGCGCAAATGTATCCGGGGTAGGTCCCCACCCTCACTGCCGTTCCCGGTGGAAGGCGCATATTCCCGGCCAGTTCCCAAGTGAGGGCCATACTCGGCCTGAAAAAACTCCCGGGCCAAAGGGTCGCTCGTGTCCACCACCAGAGCAGCTATATGGTGGAAGGAAAAGAACAGGTCGGTTTCAGCCATGCGACACTTCCACCAAGGATTTTTCATAAGCTGAGACAATATCCGTCAGATCAAAGCGTTGTGCCAGCTCCAGGCTGGCCTGGCGACAGGCGGTCAGTTGCGCAGGGTCGGTCAACAAGGTATGCAGGGCTGTGACACCAGACTCGAGATTATTTGGGTCAATGAGGCTGCCATTACGGTGGCCATCCACCAGTTCAATAAAACCGCCAGCATTGCCCACGACGAGCGCAAGGCCCATGGCCAGGGCCTGAACCCCAACCACCGGCAAACCCTCTGAGAAGGATGGCATGAATAAAATGTCGCTGCGATCATAACAACCCAGAACCTGCTGGGGGGTGATCCAGCCAGTCAGTGTGAACCGGTCAGTCAGGTCCAACCGTCGAATTTCAGCCTCAACCGTCGGCCGCAGGATGCCATCACCAATCATGGTGCATGTCCAATCCTGATCCCGGAGTTGTGCCAGGGCGCGCACCACGTAGAGGGGATTTTTTTGTTCCACGAAACGCCCCGCAAAGACCAACCGGGGGGGCTGATTGGGTTGCATGCAGGACGGCTTGATGGCGGCCAGATCAACACCGTTGGGGATAACCTGGATGGGAACATGATAATGCCGGGAGGCCAGCTGGCTGGTAAACTGACTGACAGCCACAACCCGGGCTGCTGAATGCCAGATCGCCGGCGTGAATGGAAAAACCCATCGAAACCAACGATCGGTCTTTTCCGGCACACCCCCGGGCACATCTCCCAGGTGGGCGGTCAGGAGATAAGGCGTTCCCGTCATTCGCCGCAGCAGATATGCTGCGGCGCCCGCCGGGACGGCAAAGTGAACATGGATCACATCCGGCAGCCAGCTGTCAATCAATCTCCGGCCTTCCGTGACAGCGCGCCAGACATAGCGCGCCATGGTCCCGAAACCGGCTTCGTAGGGCAGGCGGCGGTTTGAGGTCAATCGTTGAATGATCACCCCATCCCGACGCTCCTCCAGGGCCAGTGTTCGATAATGGGCTGTCAAGACACGCATCTCATGGCCACGCGCAGCCAGTCCCACACATAAATCTTCAGCGACACGACCGCCTCCGCCCCCGATGGGTGGATACTCATGTGTCAGCACCAAAATACGCATCAAGCTTCTCCAGCAGAATGGGGATCTTTGGATTCAAGACCTATCCGCCTACGAACTGTGTAAGTGGGTTTGCGCTGGGATTCGTGATACGTGCGTGCCAGCAGTTCAGCAATTAACCCCATCAGGATGGATTGAAACCCCAGAATAGCCACCATGGTTGCCATCTGGAAGATCGGGGAATCAAATACCGTGGTGTAGGGTGGAATCATGCGACGGATGAACAGATAAAGCAGCCCAATAGCGCTCAGGGCAATCAGGACCACACCGGTTCCGCCAAACAAATAAATCGGTTTGTTGGCATAACTGCTGAGAAACTTAACCGTCAACAAATCCAGGATCACTTTAAACGTGCGTTCCAGACCATACTTGGCCTTGCCAAATTTACGCGGATGATGGTGCACCTTGACTTCAATAATCCGGGCCCCCACCTGATTGGCATAGACCGGGATAAAGCGGTGCATTTCCCCATAAAGGCGAAAGCCGGTCAATACTTCCCGGCGGTAGGCTTTAAGTGTGCAGCCATAATCATGCAGATTGACCCCGGTCACCCGGGAAATCAGCCAGTTGGCCAGATGAGATGGCAGGGTCCGGGTCAGATAGGTGTCCTGGCGTTGAATGCGCCAGCCACTGACCACATCGTAACCGGCATCAATATGTTCCAGCATCATGGGGATGTCGGCAGGATCATTTTGTAAATCAGCATCCATCAAAACAATGACATCTCCGCTGGCATGATCAATACCAGCAGCGATCGCAGCTGTTTGGCCAAAATTACGGCGCAGCAGGACAGCCTTGAAATGGGTTGAATCTTTCGCCGTCAATTCTTCCAATAGTTCAGGACTGCGATCCCGGCTGCCGTCATCCACCAGGATAACCTCCCAAGTCCGTTCCAGGGATTGCAGCGCCTGAGTCACGGCATCAAATAAAAGATGAAGATTTTCTTCTTCGTTGTAAAGGGGAATAACCACTGAAAGGTCCATGGATCTGCCTTTGCCCACAAAATTGAATTCAGGCCAATTATAACGTCTTTCGGGGTGGATGATGGCTGCGCCAGTGATCCCAGATCAAGCCACCGCCAACGACCAGCACCGCGCCCAAGGCTATCGCCCCCAGCATGGGGAACAGGGGCATTTTCTGCCAGACCGACAGATAACGGCTCAGATACCAGTGGATGAAAAACGCCAGGAAGATGCCCTCAATGGCCAGGATCCGCCACAACCAGGGACTGCGTTTCTGTCGCGCCCACAACCAGGCCCATCCGGCCAGGAAGGCCAGCCAGATCATCATGATGGTGCGGTAACGCGGATTATCCCAAAGATCCCCGCCGGCGCGAAACGACGAAACCAGGATCCAGGCCGCTGAAAAGGCGGCGGTCAGCATCAGCAGTCGGCGCTGAGTGCGGTCCGGCACCTGCCAGAGGGTCACTCCGGCCGCGAGCAACAGGGGGGCCAGGGCATACCAGCCCAACGCCCGCCCGACAGAAATAACCGTGCGAATGGGCAGGGCGGTCTCAAACATGGCTGCCGGTAAAACCGGCTGGGTCAAACCATAAATAATGAGAAAAACAGCCTGCAGCGACTCCGGTAGTTTTGCCAGCTGGGTGGTGAGCATGCCGGAGGATGTTTCCATCAGGCGCAGATCCCAACCCCCAGCCTCACTAAACCAGCGCCAGCTTAACAGCCCCAAGACGAGAACTGAGACCAGCAAAACTCCCCCCATCATCCAGCGCGTCGAAGACTTCAGGCGATCCAGCAGGGTATCCACCACAAACCAGAGTGCCAGTGCGAGTAATATAGGGAGGGCCGCCCGCCAGGACAGCACCAGCAGGCCCAGTACCGTTGCCACCAGGGTCACCACCATGCCCCGGCGCTTCCTTTGGCGCGGCAGGGCGGTCACCGCCCACCAGGCTACCGCACTCAGGCCCATGAGAAACGGTTCCCGCATCTGGGATGATCCCAGGAGGATGCTTTCCGGGTACAGCGCATAGATCCAACCTGCAGCCAACGCCAACTGTCCGCCGAAGCGCGGTTGGATGGCCCGCACCAGGAAGGCCACCCCCACTGCCGCAGTAAAGGCTCCCAGAATGACCATCAGTAAAGGACGCTGGGCATCCGGGCTCAGAACCCGATAAATCAACGCACCCAACCAGAGCAATCCCCCGTATTGGTCACTATAAAACTCGCTGCCGAAGGCCGAAAACAGTGGTTGGCCGGATTGAGCCAATTGCCAGGATTGTTGGTCACGCTGCCAAGCATCATAAAAAATATACCCTGCGTTTTGGACTGGCTCGTCGTCGCCATGGATGGGCAGCAGTAGATGCAGGGCTATACCAACAACCAATCGCAACAAAAAGACCACCATCAGGATCACGGCCAGGGACCGACCGTCAGGGCTCCCCCGCCAGACCAAACCCAGGCCCAGGATAGACAACGCCATCAATCCACCGCCAACCAGTCCAGAGATCCAAGCCGTCCCCGGGCCAATGGCGGCAAAAACCACACCACCCAGAATTCCCAAAAGCAGTGCCCACGGAACCAACCGGAGAAACGATCTGCTGATTTTCATCTAATTTGCCTCCCTTAATTCATCTCCGGTTGGAAAGTCGGCCAGTGCCTGGGCCGCGCGCGCCTGCCAGGTGTATTTCGTTGCTTGAACCTGGGCACAAGCGCCCAGCCGGTTGCGCAGTGCGGTATCGCGAACCAGATTCCCAAACGATTGCACCCAGTCGGCCTCATCCTCGGGTTGACAAAAAATGGCACAGGCGGGGGACAATACCTCATGCAGCACCGGAAGGTCACTGGTCATAATGGCCCGTCCGGCTGCCAGATAATCAAACATTTTCATGGGGCTGCATATATCCGCAGAATTTCCTCCTCCGCTGCCGGCTATTCGCCTAGCGTAAGGCATCAGCAAGATGTCTGCCGTCGACTGCATCAACGGCAGCTGTTGATGGTCCAAAAAACCAGTCAGATAAATATTGTCCAAGTGTTCCCGATCAATTTTCTGTTGCCATTCCCGCACAGCCTCCGGCCGGCCTCCAGCCCAAATAAACTGGACGGCTGGGTGAGCCCGCGCCAGGGCCAGCAGCACATCCATGCCCCGTCCGCTGTACAAATGACCACTGTAGAGTGCCGTCAATCGTTCCGGCAAGGCCAGACGCCGCCGGGCCTCGGTGGCATCGGGCAGGCCGGCATACTGCTCCAGGTCACAGCCATTGGGGGCAATTTGAACCGTATCTTCAGGAAAGCAAATATTAAACTCGGTTTCCAGAGCGGAGCGCAGGGCTTGGGTGATCAACAGCACGCGTTTTTGACCACTCAAACTGGCAAACAACCGCAACCAGGATTTTCCAAAAAAACCAGTGGGCCGGTCGTGGATTTCAAGGATGACCGGGAGATGCTGCAGCAGTGCCGCCACGCCAGCCTGCACTGTCCAGGTGTAGAGGACATCCGCCTCCCATTGCCGGATCTGATTGATCGCCGTGGTCACAAAGTCAACCCGGCGCAGCTGCGGCCGGCTGGGCACCCAGGTCACATCCAGAGGGTGAATAAGCCCATACTGTTGGGCCAGCCGCGGCCAGGTTGTGGCTTCCGATCCCGGCGTCCAGAGCCGCAA
>DAOQTN010000175.1:0-6155 GCA_035340555.1 Anaerolineaceae bacterium
ATCGGTTCTGATGAGGCTGCCCGACTGGTGCGATCAGCGCTGCAGGCAGATGGCCTATCCGGGGAGCACGTCCTGGCGCATGCCGCTCAGACCGCCCAGTCGGTGATCCTTTATGATGGGGAGGGACGCCGCCAAATTCACGTGGATTTAAAAGACATTCAGGACCAGATTTATCCACCGGAAATTGTGGAGGGGGCCCTGCAGAACGCTGATTGGGCGCTGCTGTGTAACATAAATTTTTCCCGTCCCATGCTGGCACGCGCCGCAGGGGCCGGCAAACCTGTTGCCTTGGACCTGCATACGCTTTCCGACCTGAATGATCCCTATAACCGCGATTTTTTGCTGGCTGCCAACGTGTTGTTTATGAGTGATGAACGTTTGCCGCTGCCGCCGGCAGACTGGATGCGGGCCGTCTGGCAAGCCTGTCCGGCCGAGGTTGTGGTGATCGGACAGGGCGCTCAGGGGGCCCTGTTGGGACTGCGGGGTGCCCGTTTACAGATGCATATCCCGGCTGTGTTTACCCGGCCGGTGGTCAATACCATCGGCGCGGGGGATGCCCTTTTTTCCGCATTCATGCACAGCTACGCCCGCAGCGGAGATGCCCGTTCCGCCCTGGAACGGGCGGTAACGTTTGCATCCTATAAAATTGGGGTCGCCTCTGCCGCAGAGGGCTTCTTAACCGCACCGGAACTTGAGGATTGGTACCAGCGGGTCTTCCCATGCCAAACCTGATTGCCCCGAAAACACCGATCTGGGCGGCTGGACTGCGTCCGGCTGAAACGGCCGCCTTTATAACCCAGACCAATATAACCCCGACCAAGGCTGATTGGGTGGACGAACGGCGAACTGGGGTGGCGGCGCCGGGACACTCCGCCGGCGATCCCCGATTTGGTTTTGAGCTGACGGCCCGCTTATTGCGGCCGCCCTCCCGCCACTTGGGATGCGGTCAAGGCATTGGAACTGGTGGCCAAGACCCTGACCGGTTGCCGCAGGCAGGGCCGCAATCATTCAGCATTCAATTTAGCTTAATCCTTTTATCAATATTGATGTTGTGAGGTCCCAATGGCTTACATTTTACGTGAAATGACCATGGCAGATTATGAGGCGGTCTATGCTCTCTGGCAGACATCCGAAGGCGTGGGGCTGAGCGGGGCGGATGCGCCGGAACGGATTTCAGATTATCTGCAGCACAATCCAGGGATGAGCTTTGTGGCTCTTGATGGTCACCGGGTTGTGGGAGCAGTTTTATGTGGTTCGGATGGACGGCGCGGCTATTTACATCACCTGGCGGTCCTGCCGGCATATCGCAAGAGCGGCGTCGGCCGGGCTTTGGTGGAGCGCTGCGTGGCAGCACTACAAGAGAAGCACATTGAAAAATGCCACATCTTTGTTTATCATCAAAATGAGGCGGCCCGCCAGTTTTGGACCCGCATTGGTTGGGTGGAACGCACCGAATTGGTATTGATGTCGCGGGACATCGATTGATGACCTGCCGCCATTCCCCGCCAGGTCGTCCACCGTCTCAGACGATCTCCAGCCACTCCAGAGCGACATCACATTCACTGAATGCTTGCTTCAGGAAGGCGTGCTTTTCTGCTTCCAGGTGACGCACAACGATCCGCAGTTCAAATCCGCCGTTGGGGAGGGTGTTATTCACCGAGCGCAGGATATTGCCCCCGGCGTTGAAAACCAGTCCGGCCAAGCGGGCCAGCACCCCGGGGCGATTGGATGAGGCAGCGCCCAACAAGTCGATGGTGGTCCACTGCAGAGTTTCACAGGTCAGTCCCACTTCATCCATGACTGCAGCCAGTTCGCCCGGGCGAATGGCTCCACCACCAAAGGCAACATACAGATCTTCCACCCCGCTGCACCCCAGTCGCTCCAGCAGATTGGTCAAACGATCGGGTTCAAGTGCCTGAACATCGTCCAGGTTGATGATACCGCGCCCGGCCAGCATCGGCCGGATGGATTGCCGCCCGTCCTCCGCCTGGCGTTTAAGGGCCTCGGTGGCCAACACCGCCTGCACCAGACGTTGTGTGGAGGCGTTGCAGTGTCCCAGCCATTCTTCAGTGGGGTGCAGACGCGGCCCGCCGGTGACCACTTCCACCATGTCGCCCGGCTGCACCCGGTCCCAGAGTTGGGCCAGCCGGTCATTGATTTTGATGGCACTGATCTTGTCGAGTAAAAACTCCTGCTGGATTGAGGCGACCGCATCCAGCACCGTGGAGCCTTCAGGCACAAAGCGCGTTCCCCCGGAAGGGGTCAGGATCTCGACCGGGCGGTACAGGCTGATATCACGATTGTGCTGGATGTTGTAGACGATGCCCCACAGGTTCTCCCCTTCCATTTCGTCGGTTGCGATGGCAATCTCAATCGCTCCCAGTCCGGGCATTAATCCGGTGACCTGCAGGGCGCGGTAGCCATTTTGGGGACTGGCGATATAGTCATCAAAACGGTCCTGATCCAAAAACGAGGCCAGGAAACGGTTGACCCGTGCCAGCAGCAGGTAGCAGTCAGTATCCAAATTGCTGTTGACAATCATCCGGTATGAAATCAGGTCATTGAGGTCGGCAAAATTACTTAATGAGGTCTTGCGCACCCGTGCCATCCGCCGCAACTTTTGCCAGGCCTGCCAGTACCCATTGACAATGATTTCCACCCGGCCATCGATCCCGGCGCGATCCATGAGTTCCCCCAGGTGCTGCAGGGTTTGATTGATGATGGTGGGCTGCAAACGGGGATCGCTGTCGATGCGGCTTTTAACAAAGGTGTACGTTTCCGGCTCGGCGTGCGGGAAGGAGATGTCCTCCAGAAACCGGCGCCAGCGGTAGCAGTTGAGGATGCCGGCCAGCTTGCCATAGGCCCGGATGGCTTCGACTGCCTTCTGGCGACGCTTTTCAGGGGGCATGTGCCCCACTGTCATCATATTGTGGGTTTTATCCGCCAGTTTGACCAAAAACACACCGGGATCGCGGAAGCGGGCAATTTTTGCCAGGGTGGCCATTTCGCGGGTGCGGCCATCCTTGGGGGCACTGAGCTTGGTCACGCCATCGACCACCCGGGCGACCTCCTCGCCCAGAATACCGGGGAAATGCTCCCGGATGGCATCAAAGCTGGAATCGCGGTCCTCTACACTATCGTGCAGCAGCGCGGCGATGGTCCAGGCCTCGTTGGATACCAAACGGTCAACCAATGAGGCCACCCAGACACAGTGCGTTTCAAAATAGGGCTCTCCGCTCAGACGTTGCTGTCCCGCGTGAAGTTGTTGGCCCCAACGGTAGGCCTCGGCAATGGCCTCTGTCCGGGGGTTGAACGGCATTGTCTCAAATTCCGCCAGGAACTTGGGACGGATCTCATTCACAGCGTGAATTTCAACCATGTTCAACTCCTGTTTTGATAAATTATAGCACTGCCTGACCGGAGCGACCAAACCAGTTATTTATGATAATAAATACCCAAATAACCAAATTGGGGATTGAAACTTTCACTTAAGTGGTGTATGATTAATTTTGGATTAACGTTTGGGGCTTCTCTGGACGTTGTTCCATTTTTTATCCATCTTTTTCGGTTGGCCCGGTCGATGGCCAAAGGAGAGATCATTATGAAGCAAGTTCGATTTTCGCTGCGTACCATTTTGATTGCGGTGGCCCTGCTCTGTCTGGTGCCTGGCATTACAGTGCTGGCACAGGAGATCATCAGCAGTGCCGAGCCGGGTTACGTGGCCCCTGCAGTAACCGTCCCCGAGCAGATTATTGGCGATGACCCGGATGAGGACGGCTACACCGGACCCATCACTGTGGCTGATCCCAATGCGGACATCCCCCCAAGCGGCGAGGGTGTGGAAGTGGATCTGAAACAATTCTTGCCTGAGGGTGAACCCCAACCTGATGAAGACGCCTACTATGACCAGATCGGGGTCAATGCGGAGATCAATGCGGGTTGGAGCCATTTCTATTATATGAATGTTGCCGGATCCACCCTGCGGCAGCGGGCCAGTGGGAACAACTGGTTTGCCAGCGGGAGCGGTGGCTGTGTCTATGCCAATGACACCTACAACATTTTCAACCTGGACGCTCAGTTTCCGGAGGGGGCCCGGATTGATTACCTGCGGATTTTCTACTACGACACATCCGACAGCAACAGCATCGCCTGGCTGACGACCTATGATGGCGCCGGTGGTTACAGCGACCGCACCAATGTCTATTCGGCCAACAACCTGGGTTATGGGACCACCCTCAGTGATTATTTGGGGGAGACCGTGATCAATTATAACAACCCCTACCTGTTAAACTGGCGACCAATGGTTGCCGACAACACCATGCAGCTTTGCGGACTGCGGGTGGCTTACCGCCTGCCGATCCCCTGATCCGAAATGATGGACGTTGAAGGAGCAAAATCATGAAACTTAAAAAATGGCAATTTGTTCTGAGTTTTGTCCTGCTGGCGGGGCTGCTGGTTTCGGCCGTGGGCAGCGCCCTGGCGAATGTCTCCGCACCGGCCACCGCCCCCGAGCTGATCCGCCCGGACAATACCCTAATGGCCCCCCATGCTTTTCACTATCTTTATGTGACCGGATCGGCGCTGCGGCCGCGGGATGGCGCTTATAACTGGCTGTCCACGGGATCAGGTGGCTGCATCTACACCACCGTGGGTGGCCTGTTCAATGTGGATCTTCAACTTCCGGAAGGCGCCGGCATTGATTACCTGCGGATTTTCTATTATGACACCTCAGCCAGCGATGCCAATGCCTGGATTACCTCCTATGACGGGGAGGGTAATTTTGATGACCTGGTCTATGTTGGATCCACTGGCACTGCGGGATATGGCACCGCTTTAAGCGATTTTACGCGAGTCTATGTCCACAATGCCAACCAGTCTCTGGTGCTGAACTGGCGCCCCAATGACGCCAGCAGCGCCATGCAGCTTTGCGGACTGCGCATTGCCTATCACATGCCAGACTACTACCTTTACCTGCCCGGTATTCTGCGATAAGGAGGGCCTCCCATGAAATCCATTCATTTTTCACTGCGTACGGTTTTGATTGCCCTGGCGCTGCTGATCCTTGTTCCGGGGGTGAGTGTGCTGGCACAGGATTTTCTGACCAGTGCCGAACCGGGCTATGTCAGCCCCGAGATGGCCTTTGCCGGCAGCCCGACCGACCCGGATTATATCGCCCCATCCATCAATGGGACGGACCGGGCCGTTTCCTATTACTACCTCTTTGTTGCTGGATCCGCCCTGCGGCCGCGCAACAACACTGCCAGCTGGAACATCGACTCCAGCGGGGGGTGTATCTATACAAATAGTGCCAATGAAATATTTAACGTGGACCTGCAGCTTCCCGACGGGGCGACCATTGAGTATCTGCGCCTGTATTATTATGATACTGCTGCCGGTGATAATCGGGCCTGGGTCACCTCATATGATGGGGCGGATGGATTTGCCGATTTGATCACAGTCGCATCCACCGGCACGGCCGGTTATGGTACCACGCTTTCCCCACTCTCCTCAGTTGTTGTGGATAACTTCAACTATAGTTACCTGTTGAACTGGCGCGCGGTTACAGCCGGCGAGACATCCCAGTTGTGTGGGCTGCGGGTGTTCTACAACCTCCCCACCCCATAAATCGGGCCGATTCCATATCAAAATGACAATCAACACCGCCTGCCAGATTCGGCAGGCGGTTGTGTTCAACTGCGGTGGGCTGATGCTGGTGGCGCGGCGGGGTTGCCGGCGGCTGCCTTCCTGAAATTAATTGATGCTATCGTGAGGTGGCGGCGTTTCGTGTTCTTCAATCTGCCGGCGTACCCACAGCAACAGCACCTGCCCGTCATCGGTCGCCAGTGCCCGCGCAGCCAGGATCGGGGCGCGCTCCTCCAGACCAATTTCGTTGCGGTAATGCAGCCACATTACATCCTGACGCTGCCAGGTGCGGTGGCAGCGCTCCACCAACGCCGGGCCGTTGAAAGTGCGCAGGTGGGTTACAGCCAGACCGTAGAGATTGGCAGCTTCATTCAGCCCCAACACCCAGCCGTTGGCAACTTCCTGAAATGTGGGCGGGGGACCCTCAATAATTGTAATTTTGTTATCCAGTTCCATTGCGCCGAATCATACCACAAAGTGAGGTATAATCCAGCCCGTTTGACCCGCGGGGG
>DAOQTN010000176.1:0-6042 GCA_035340555.1 Anaerolineaceae bacterium
CGGGCGATTGTACCCCTGGGGCAACACCTTTGACTGCCGTCTGGGCAATTTTGATGATGAAGTCAGCCTTGATCCTTATGTGGTCCCCGGTGGGGCCAACTGCGATGGCTATCCTGAGACCTCCCCGGTCGGAGCCTTTCCCTCCGGCGCCAGTCCGTATGGCCTGCTGGACATGGCGGGGAATGTGTTTGAGTGGACGGCGGACTGGTATGCCGAGCTCTACTATTCCAGCCAGGCCACCTGGCAAAACCCCCTTGGCCCCCCCGGCGGCGATTACCGGGTCTTGGGCGGCGGTTCATGGCGCAGCGTCTCCTGGAATGTGCGCACGGCTTTTCGTGCCGCCAATCTGCCCGAACACCGCCTGGTGGATCGGGGATTTCGCTGCCTGCTGGCAGCCCCCTAGGTTTTCAGCTCAGCCAGCCCCGGGTGGGGGGATGGGTGGTCGAGGCCCGGGTGGATGAGGCGCCGGGTGGATGAGGCGCCGGGTGGATGAGGCGTCGGGTGGAGGCGATGCCGGGCGGAGGCGATGCCGGGCGGAAGCTGTGCCGGGCGGAGGAGGTGGCGGGGCCATCCGGCTCAGGCAGTTGTTGTATAATTGGCTTGACCCGGCAGCCTGATGACGGACGGGTTGGGGCGGAAGCGGCGCGCTCCCGGTGGCGGTCATCCGGTGACTGTGATCCGGTGGCTGTGATCCGGTGGCTGTGATCCGGTGGGGGCTGTGGGTTTTGGCGATGGCGCTGCCCGGACCGGCTGGGGACATGGCAAAAAGCACTGCAGAATGGAGAGGAGGCTGGCCCGGAATTTCGCATAGACATGATAGCGGGCCGAAACAGGGATGAATCTGGCTGAAATTTTACGCACGGTAAAACTTGAGGAGCTGGGCCTGCCGCCGCAGCTGCTGCAATGCCTGCAGGAACAAAACCAGACCGAACTGATCCGGGTGTATGCCGCGGTTCAGGCTTTCCGGACGTTTGGAAAATGCAACCTGACGGGGGTGACGGATGCGGATTTGCAGCTGCTCGATCAAAAATTCAAGGATTTGTTTGTCGCCCGGGGATTGATCAAGCCGCCGCCGCCGGCGCGGCCCAACCCGGTCTCCCCGCGCCCGCCAACGTCGGCGGGGGCCCCCCGCCGGGGGGGCACCGCCGGGCGGGTCGGGACGGGGGGCCGGCCCGGGACCGGGGATCGGACAGCAAGCGGGGGGCGGACGCTCCCGGCCCGGCAGGGGTCTGAGGCGGCCGCCCTGGCCGCGGCCGAACGCCGGGAGGCGCGGCTGCCGGCGGCCGACCCCGCGGTGGCCCGGCTGCAGCAGTGGGAGCGGGAGTTCCTGCCCCAGCTGGCTCGGGTGGAACTGGTGGGGGAGATCCCGGTGAGCCGGGAGGTGTTGGACCAGATCGGGCTCCAGTTCAGCCGTTTTTTTTATCACCATCACCTGGATGATGTCCTGGCCGTGGTTGAGCAGCATCTGCCGGCGGTTTTCCTGGTTTTCCTGGTGGGCTACGGGGTGCACGGGTACAACAACGGCGATTTCTGGTCCACTTATGAGACCGTGCTGCACCGCCCGGTTGACAGCATCCTGTTTGGCCGCCTGTTCGAAAAGCTGATCCGGCGTTTCGGTAAAATTCCTTTCACCGATCTGCAGGAACGGGGGCGGCGGTATGTTGATCCCATCCTGGCCCACGGCGGCATACCGGTGTACTGTCTGCGGGATTTCTTCGCCAACATCGTGCAAAACAGTCTGCTGCGGCCCCAGCTGGCCGCGCTGGAGGGGGGGGAACTGGTCGATGAGGTGCTCAAGCACGCCGGCCTGATTGCCGCCACGGACAAGCCGGTGCTCAATTTTCTGGAGTACGGCGGCAGCACGGCGGCCGGTTTGCTGGAGCGGTCGCGCCAGTTGCTGCAGGCCTGGCAGCGCGACCAGACGCTGCTGTCAGCCGCGGAGGCCGGTCTGCCGGTTCACCTGGTCGAATTTTTTGCCAGCTGGGCGCCGCAGCATGCGGCCCCGGCCCCCGAGCGCGGCGCCAAAAGCCGCCTGAAGCGCCCCCAATTGGCGCTGGATCCCTGGGGCCTGGGCGTCTTCCTGAAGCTCCCGGCGCAGCCGGTATCCCTGTTCAACCTGGACCGGCTCAGCTGGACGGTTGAGGCGGGCCCCTGGCATGAGGAATTGCGGGTGCGCACCCAACGCCGCGGCGACCAGGTTGAGACCCGCGAAATCACCCTGCGGTTGAATCAGGTCCCCGACATCCTCACGATTCGCCACAGCCAGGGGGACGAGCAGGCGGAATGGCAGATCACCGGCTGCAGCCCGGATCATCTTATCCTGGCGTTTGATCCGGCCACGGGCAATTTGCAGACTCATATTTCCGCCCGGGAGACCTGGCTGCTGTACCCCCGCGAGTATGCCCTGGAAGTCCGCGCCGGGGAGGGGGCCCGGTTGGAGATCCTGCCGGAACTGCCCGGTGACTGGGCGCCATTCACCCTGGAGTGTTGGGATTTGTCCCGGGCTGTGCGCCTGGCCCTGCTGCAGGGGGGCGAAGTGGTGCGCGAGGTTTATGTGCGCAGCGGCGACCGGTCGCTCGCCCCGCAGCTGACCGGCGGCCGGCTGCTGCCCACGGATTTGGAGGAGAGCCCCCTCCCGGTCTATTCCGATGCGCCTCCGCAACTGCAGCTGCAGCCGGGGGTGGTGGAGGATCCGGCCGCGGAACTGGGACGCTGGCGCCTCAAAATAGACAGCTGCGGGCTGGCCGATCCGGCGCTGTCGACCCAGGTTGTGCTCGCCGAACTGCCCCCCGGGGGGGTGACCTGGAGCGACGGGATGCTGCGGGTTGAGCTGGGCACGCCGGAACTTTTGGGGCCGAGGCCCATCGGCACCTACCAGGTGGCGGTCAAGGGTCCGCTGGGCCGGGACACCACCCTGACGTTCCAGATTCTGCCGCAGTGCCATGTCGACGGCCTGCAGGAGGGGTATCTGCCCCAGCCCGGCCGGGGGGCGGACTGGGTGAACTTCCAATTGCGGACCCCGCTGCTGGCGGGGGTGGAACCCCTGGATGCCACCACCCGGCTGCAGGTGGAAAGTCCCCGGCCCGGACTGCAGGAGATCCGGGTGCCCCCGGACCTCAGCTCGGTGGGCCTGCTGATCCGCCAGGAGACCGCCGCCCACCAATTGATCCGGCTGCCGCTGTATCTGCGGGTCAAGCGGCTGCGCTGGCGGCTGGTGCGCGACACGGGCCAGCTGGAGGGCTGGTGCCAGTCCCATACCGCCATCTCCCTGGGGGACCTGCTTCAGGAGCGCACGCCGCTGCTGGTGGTGGATCTGGCTGGCAGCCAGACGAACCCAATCAGCCTGCAGCTGACGCTGCGGGACATTTACGGCCGCACCCTGCAGCAGGACCGGGCGGTGGCCGGCACCCGCCAGCCCCAGGCCCGCTTCTGGCGTTTTGATTTGTCCCGCTTCAAATCCGCCCTGGAGACCAGCGACAGCCCGCTGTTCCGGCTGGAGCTGGCCGCGGTGGACCGCCAGAGCGGGACGGTGAACTTCAGCCTGCCCGTTTTGGTCGTCACCCGGGCGCTGCAGCTGCAGGGGTTGACGGTCGCCGTCCAGGCCCACGACGAGGGGCATCACCTGCGGGTGGCATGGCAGGAGCGGCGCCCGCTCAAATCCCGGGCCCTGATCCTGTGGTCCCGCTTCAGACCATGGCAGCCACCCCTGGTGGTGGCGATCCCGGATGAGGCCGCCGGCGTCCACGAATTCAACCTGTCCCGGGCGGAATTTCCGGCCGGCTTGTACCGGCTGCAGATGGTGGTGCTCGATCCCTGGGCCCCGGCCGCGCCGCCGAATTTGCCCCCGGAGGGATCCCGGGGGGACTGCTGTGATGTGACGCTGGCCACGCCGGCGGACCGGCTGCAGCAGCTGTCTCGGGAGGCCTCCCCCGGCGCGGCGGATCGCCGCCGGGCGTTCAGCAGCCGGATGGAAAGCGCCCTGATCCACCACCACCTGGGGGAGACCGCCGCCGGGATCCTTGATCTGGAGGTTTGCTGCCGCAATCTGCAGCCGGCCACCACCCGGGAGATGGTGACCCTGGCCGACCTGCTGTCCCGGCTGGGATCACCCCAGCTGGACCGGGCGTTCGGCGCGCAAATCATCCAGAGCGACATCCTGGAGCGGCTGGGCCGCGACCAGGCTGCCGGTGTGATCAGCCTGGCGGAGTTCCAGACGGTTTTGCAGTCCGTCCCGCCCCCCGGGGATTGGCCGGTTCGCAGCTGCCTCACCCTGGTCCATCTCGAAGACCCCCAAATCCGGCTGCAGGCGCTGACCCAACTGGTGGGGCGGGACTGCGCCGCGGCGGTTGGTGCGATCCTCCAGCTGCTGCGTCAGGCGAGCCTGTCTTTCGAGGATGCGGTGACGCTTTTATACGAAGAGAAGCCCCGCGCCGCACAGTGCCTGCGGCAGCTCGGGGAGGAGCCCCTGGCCGGGCAGCTGCTGGAGCTGTTGAACCGCTACAACCCGTATTCCGGGCTGCCGGTGGTCCAGATCGGCAGCTGGGTGCTGACCAATGCCGGTTGGGGACGCATCACGGAAATTCTGGATCCGGCCAGCCGAATTTCAGTGGACAGCTTCCTGGAAGGGTCGGACCCCTATCTGCTGACGGTTGCGCTGCATATTTACGAAAGCAGCGATCTGCAGGGTGAGACCGCCCAGATAGACATGCTCCGCCGCGAGATCCGCTTTCCCCGGGCCAGCCGGGTGTTTGTCTGCCCGCGCTGTTCCCGGTTTGCCACCTCCCGGCTGGAGGTGTTTCGGAACCATTTGTTTGCCGAGCACGGCAATGCCGTACCGTCCCCGGCCCAGCCGGGCAACACCGTCCCGCTCACCAGTGTGCAGTTCAACCTGACCCCCCGGCAAAACCCAGGAGACTGACCCATGACCGCCCGCAAATCCATTCATCCCATCACCACCACCCGGCTGATCCGCAGCAGCTATCTGCGGTATCTCAAAACCGTCTTTCCGCTTCAGGATGACCAGCTGCGGGGGCAGTTCTGGCGGGAACTGGAACGGCCCGGTTTGCTGGTCAAGGGCCCGCTGCTGGAGGCCACCCCTGAATTTGCCCGCGGCTGCAGCCTGCGGGAGTTGGTGGCGGCGGGGGTGCTGGAGGAGGAATTTGCCCGGCTGGGCGGTCCGGCCCTCCCCTATGACCGGCCGCTTTACCTGCATCAGGAGCAGGCGGTGCGCAAACTGGTCACGGGGGGCCGCAATTTGATCATCACCACCGGGACAGGTTCGGGCAAGACCGAGGCGTTTTTGATCCCGATCCTGAATCATCTGCTGCAGGAGGCGGAAAACCGCACCCTGGCGGCTCCCGGGGTCCGGGCCCTGCTGCTGTACCCCATGAATGCCCTGGCCAATGACCAGTTGAAGCGCCTGCGCCGGGTGCTGGCGGCCTATCCCGCCATCACTTTTGGCCGCTACATCGGGGACACCGAGCAGAAACCGGGCCCGGCCGAGACAAAGTTTTACCACCAGTTTCCGGGGGAGGAGCGGCTGGCAAATGAGCTGATCTGCCGCGATCAGATGCAGCAGTCGCCTCCACACATCCTGCTGACCAACTACGCCATGCTCGAGTACCTGCTGCTGCGGCCGGCGGATACCGCCTTTTTTGACGGGGTCACCGCACAGCACTGGAAATTCATTGTGCTGGATGAGGCCCATATTTACAACGGGGCCATCGGCATTGAAATTGCCATGCTGCTGCGGCGGTTGAAGGATCGGGTGCTGCAAAGCGTCCCCGGCCGGCTGCAGGTGGTGGGCACCAGCGCGACACTGGGGCGCGGCCCGGCTGATTTCCCGGCGGTGGTGGAATTTGCCGCGGCCTTGTTCGGCGAAAAATTCGAGTGGGACCCGGACAACCCGGCGCACCAGGATGTGGTCCAGGCCACCCGGGTCCAGCCGGCGGCTCCCGATCAGCTCTATGACGTGGCCCCTGATTTTTTCCTGCAGCTGCGCCGTGAAATTGCGGCCGGCAGCGGGGTCAATGGGGGTAGTGG
>DAOQTN010000177.1:0-2653 GCA_035340555.1 Anaerolineaceae bacterium
GCGTCTGGTAAAAATACGCCAGCCAGGTGCGATCCACACTGGAGGCGTGGGCCTGAGCAATGGCCTCGGGCAGGGCAGCTACCGCCTGACGGGCAGCGGGTTCGTCGTTATGGATCACCGCCAACTGCGCCCGGGTGCTGTTCAGGGCAGCCGGCAGCCGGCCCTCCGCCTCAGCAGGCAGCAAAGCCTCCGCCTGGCGCAGATCGTCCTCGGCAACGCGCACCTGCCCGGCCAGAATTTCAATATCTGCCAGGAGCAGCCAGCCCAGCGAGGGCACCATAAAGGGCACATAGCCTTCCTGCGGGCCAAACTGGTCTTGATTTTCAAACAGGACGCGGCGGGCGGCATCGGTATCGCCCAAACACGCCAGCAGCCAGCCCAACTCAAAGAGCACGCGGCGGGCCAAAATGCCCAGCCCGGCCTGTTTGCTCACTTCCAGTGATTCGCGCAGGGCTAAAATGGATTCCGGATAGTGCCCCAGCATCTGCTGCGCCTCGCCCATCAGGCCGCGGCTGAAGGCCTGATTCCACAGGTTGCCGATAGTGCGGCTCAATTCGTAAGCCTCGGCGGCGTATTCCAGCTCGCGCTCGGGCTGGCGAAGCTGCCCGTAAATATCGGCGGTGGTGTTCAGGTTATCGGCCAGCATGGGCAGGTTATTCAGTTCACGCCACAGCCGGCGGGATTCGTCGAGGCCAGTCATGGCCTCGCGCTGGCGGTGCACCAGCATAAAGGGGCGGGTGAGGTCATGCAGGGTGAAGGCCAACTGCTCGCGCAGATTGAGCTCGCGGGCCAGTTTGAGCGAAATTTCGCCATTTTCAAGCGCGGTATCGGGCTGGTTGATCAACCAGTAGAGCAGCGACAAAACCCAGTGCACCCGCGCCTCGGCAGCCCGGTCACCCAGGCGCTGGGACAGGGACAGGGCGCGCCCGGCATATTCAGCGCCGCGGCCGGGGTTGAAGGCCGGGTTGGGGGTGCAGTAGAGCCGGGCTGATTCCAGCAGGGCCGCCAGTTCCAGCGGTTCTTCGGCGCGCTGGCGGGCCAGGGCTTCCAGCTCATCATAAACAGCCAGCGCCTCGGCGTAGCGGGTATCCAGCTCCAGGGCGCGGCCAAGCTGCAGGCCCAGGTGCTGCCAGTTGCTGGTGGGCAGGTCGGGGCCCAGCTCGCGGGCGTGCTCCAGGGCGTGGGTGTAATGGCCAATCGCCTCGGCCACGGCATACTGCTTGAAGTCGGCATCGCCAGCCAGCACAAAATAACGCAGCGAGCGGCTGGTATCGCCAGCCTCATGATAATGGTGCGCCAGCAGGTGCGCCAGATCAATCGTCAGATCGGGGTAGAGCCGCTCCAGCGCCTCGGCGGCGGCGCGGTGCAGGTCGCGGCGGTCATCGCGCAGCAGGGATTGATAGGCGGCCTCTTGCACCAGATTGTGCCGGAAGGTGTATTCATCCTCAGTGCCAACCTCCGCGGGGACGATGATTTCGGCGGCACGCAGGGTGTTGAGGTGGAGGCCCAGCCCGGCGGTATGCTGCCCGGTGATTTCTTGCAGCAGGCGGGCAGAGAAGCGCCGTCCCAGCACGGCCGCCACCTGCAAGGTGCGGCGGGCAGGCTCGGGCAGGCGATCCATGCGGGCCAGCAGCAGGGCATGGAGCGTATCGGGGATCTCCACGCTTTCGGTCAGGTGAGTGGTGTGCCAGCCGCCCGAGCCGCGCACCAGCACGCCCTGATCGACCCACATGCGCACCACTTCTTCCACAAAAAACGGATTGCCCCCGGCGCGGTCGAGGATGCGGTCGTAGAGGGCTTCTGGCAGGGCGCTGTGATGGAAAATGTTTTTCAACAGGTTGCGGCCATCGCCCGGCGAAAGCGGATTCAGTGCGAGGTCGTGGCAGTTGGGCAGGTCGGCAGACTGGCGAATGGCGGTAACCAGCCGCCAGCCGGGCGAATCGGGCTCGGCGCGGCTGACTGCGCAGAACAGCACCGGGGCAGTGTTCAACAGCGGCAGCAGGCGGGTCAGCAGTTCCACCGAGGAGGCATCGGCCCAGTGAATATCCTCACAGATCAGGTGCAGGGGCGCGCGCTCTGCCAGGGCCCATAACAGGCGGCGCAGCGCGTTGAGGGTATAGGTTTGCAGGGTCTGCGCGTCCAGGGTGTGGATCTGCGCCAGACGGGCATCATCCAGCGGCAGGCCAAGCAGATGCCGCAAATAAGCGGCCTCGGATTCCGCGGCGGGCAGCCAGGCATGCAGGGCGGCAGCCACTTCAACCGTAGATGCGCCCGGCGCGGCGCCCAGCAGCGAGCGCAGCAGGTCTTGAATCAGCGAATAGGCCTGCTGCTGGCTGTAAGACAGGCAGCGGCCCAGCCCCCAGCGGAGGGTCTGACCCGACAGGGCGGCGCGCCATTCGGCAATCAGGCGGCTCTTGCCCAGGCCGGGCTCGCCCAGCACCAGGGCTGCGCCGCCGCGCCCGCCCTGCACTGCCGCCGAAAGCTGCAGCAGCGCGGCCAGTTCGGCCACCCGGCCAACCATGGGGCTGTCCATGCCTGCCAGGCCGCGCACCGAGCCGGGGCGGTCTTTGAGCCCCAGCAGGGCATAGGCCTGCACCGGTTCGGTCAACCCTTTGACCAGCACCGGCGGCAGAGAAGCAAATTCAAACAGGGG
>DAOQTN010000177.1:2753-6039 GCA_035340555.1 Anaerolineaceae bacterium
ATGACCGGCACCAGCACATCAAAGCTGGCGTTGAGCAGGCCGCAAACCTCTTCGGCATCCAACTGCTCAGAGAGCGTGGTAAAGCCCGACAGGTCAGCAAACAGAACCGTGACCTGGCGGCGCTCGCCGCTGATGCGCCCGGGGCGCACCCCAACGGGCAACGGGGCGGTGCCCAGCGGTGAGGTCTTTGGGCGGCGCAGTTCATAGGCCAGCAAATTGGGCTCATCGGGCGCCCGGCCAAGGTGTAAAAAGCCGCTCTTTTCCAGCACACGCTGGCTGGCAATATTCTCCGGGGCTACGGTGGCGGTGATGCCGCGGATTTCGGGACGGGTCCAGGCCCACTCGGCCAGCCGCCGCAGGGCCTCGGTCATGTAACCCTGGCCCTCAACCTCGGGGGCAATGCCATAGCCCACCTCGGCGCGGCCTTCGGCATCGGGCACACCCTTGAAGCCGATCAACCCGGCGCCAAACTGGGTCTCGGTCAGCACAATCAGCCAGTAGGTCTGCCAGGGGTGCTGCTCCACCGGCAGCAAGGCCATCCGTTCCAGTTTGATGCGCACGGCGCGCTGCAACGGTTCTGACATGTCTGCGTGGAGCCGCGCCAACCCCAGCGCCAGACGCAGCGCCTCGGGATCGTCGCGGTAGAGCCGCAGTTCTTCGGCGCTGAGGGCGATGAGATTCAGCCGGGCAGCGGTCAGCGTCAGGCTCACCGGGGGGCCTCCAGCACGCCGGTCTGGATGAACCAATCATAGGCCGAGCGGATGGCCTCGGAAACCGGGCGGGGCGGCGGCAGGCCGAGCGCCGTGCGTGATTTACGCGTGTCAACGTAGAAATAATAACCCGCCTTGCGGAACGTCACTGGCGAGAAGGGTAGATCTAAAAATGGCGACATCAAACGGATGGGCAGCGCCAGGCGGCGCAGCAGCCCGGCGGGCAGCACCAGCGTGGGGGCCGGTGCACCGACCACAGCGGCAATTTGCTGCAGGTAGGCCTGGTGTGAAAGGTTGTGCCCGCCGAGAATATAGCGCTGGCCGGTCTGGCCGCGGTGCAGGGCTGCCAGATGCCCGGCAACCACATCCTCGATGTGAACAATGTTCAGCCCACCCTCGGTGAGCATGGGCAGGCGGCGCTGGGCCACCCGCACCACCAGCGAGCTGCTCTTACGATAGATATCGCCCGCGCCGACCACCATCGCCGGGTTGACGGTGACCACGTCCAGACCTTCGGACACGGCGCGCTGCACCTCCATCTCGGCAAGATATTTAGAATAACCGTAGGGCCAGTAATCCGGACGGAAGTTCCAGGTGTGAGTTTCGTCCATCAGCAGGGGGGCGGCATTCCGGGCTGGCAGGGGCGGTACGCCCAGGGCTGCAACCGAACTGGTATGCACCACCCGGCGCACACCCGCCCGGCGAGCTTCACTTAACAAGGCGCGCGTACCTTCTACGGTAACGGCATACATGCGGCCGGGCTCATCGTGCTTGCCGCCCAGCATGGCCGCGGCGTGAAAGACCACCTCCATGCCAGCCAGGGCAGGAGCCAGTGTATCGGGCTGGGTCAGGTCGCCAACCAGATGCTCCACGGGCAGGTCTTCCAGCAGGCGCAGATTGCTGCTGGCGCGATGAAAAGCGCGCACCTGGTGCCCCTGCTCCACCAGGGCGCGGCAGAGCGCAGCGCCGATAAATCCGGTTGATCCAGTGACAAGAACGTTCATGGAATGATTTGATTGTATCGCAAATTTAACGTTTCGGGTTTGAGAGCAGGTGATTTATGGATTAAATCAGATAAAACGGCGCGGTTCCGAAACCCTTTTAGGCTGGTTTTGACGACTATAGAGTCAATTCGGAATCTGAAAACAGCTTAAGAAAGACCCTGTTGAAAAATGTTTTCGGACTCGCTATAATGCTTATGTTACTCTAATCTCCAGTGTTATTCTCAACAATTGAACAGGAGGTGATTTCCATTCAGGTTTGCCCGCAAACGTCGTCAAACGGGGGATGCATCTATTACAAACATAATCCACGCTTTGTTTTTCGGGAGGGAAGAGACATGAAACGCATGCGCATACCTGTGATTCTGGTCAGCCTGCTGATGACCCTCAGCCTGCTCACCAGTGCGGCCTGGGCGGCCACTCCGCCTCAGGATGATGGTCCCACGGGGCCTATAGAAACCTCGCTGGGAACCGCTCCAACCCAAGTGGAAGGCGGCGGTGGCGTCCAGTCGCTTTCGGGCAGCAATGTCACCTTTGCCCCGGGGGCGGGCGGCGCCACCTGTTACGAACCCGGCACAGCCCAGACCTTCTGCTTCCAGTCTGACAGCTACACCACCGACTACGAATATGTCTATAACAACTGGCTTAATTTCCCATCCGACTGGGTGGTGAGCAATGCCTACGTGGTGGGCACACCCGCCTGTGACGCCGGCAGTTGGGGCACCTTTGGCTGGAGCTTCCAAACTGCCTCTTATGAAGTTAACATTGCCCATCCCCGCTATCAAACTACCACCGACCACTGTGTGGCCACCTACTGTGTGGATGTAATCCCGGCTGCGTCCGCGCCAAATGCGCCCGTCTCCTGGTTCTTTGATGGTGACGGGTACGGCGGAGCTCCACACGGGCCATGCAGCAGCGACGGCTACATTCCCACCGGCAGCGGACTGGCCTGTGATGAGGCGGTGAATCCGGTGGCAAGTATTCCGGCCTGTGCCGCCATCCCGCAGGTGATTCTGACGCCTGAGACGATTGTCACCGAGGGCTGCAAGGGTGAGGAACAAACCCACACTTTCACGCTGGAAAATTATGTGGGGTATGATTCCACCTTTACCCTCACCTACGCCTGGGATTTCCCCGGCCTGCTCCTGGCTCCAGATTTCATCACGCTGGCCAATGGCACCTCCACGACCTTTGATGTAATTGTGGATCCGCGCGCCTGTCTGAACCCTGGTGAATACCATGTGGAAATCACCGCTGATGATGGCGCCTACACTGACACTGCCACCATCACTAAAGATTTTTATGGCCCAAGTAATGAATGGAACCAGATTGCCACCAATCCGGTCAGCGCCATGGATAACGTGCTGGCTGCGTACGATGGACTGGTCTGGAGCATTACGGGGTACGGGTCCACGGGTGTCTCCACCTATGACCCGGTGACCAAGACCTGGGCGACCATCGCCAGTTCAGCGCCGCCCTTTGCCAACTATGCCCGCTCGGGTTGCCAGATCGGTAGTAAGGTCTACATCTATGGTGATGCTTCCGGGACCTATACCGGCCTGTGGAGCTACGATA
>DAOQTN010000178.1:0-6021 GCA_035340555.1 Anaerolineaceae bacterium
TTTTGCCGAATACTTTTCATGGATTGACGGCTACTGGCTCTCGGTCATCAAGTTCATGGGCCTCAACATCATATTTGCCACCAGCCTGAACCTCGTAAACGGCTACATGGGCGAATTTTCATGTGGTCACGCGGGCTTTATGTGCGTGGGCGCCTATGTGGGCGGCCTTATTTCCATCGTTCTGTTTACCAAAAACAAGATGATGGGCGCCCCCCTGCTGCCGCCCGAGCTGGCCCAGTTGACCATGAAACATGTCCGTCTGGCGCTCAGCACCAGAAAAATCCAGACCTACGAATATGTTTTGCACGTTGACAAGGAAGACCATTTTTACGAGTCCCGCCTGATGGTCAGCGGCCCGGACGAGGTTCTGGCCATCATCCGGGACATCACCCAACAAAAAACCGCTCAAAGCCGGCAACATGAGGCCGAAGAACGCTACCGCCAGTTGGTGGAACAAATCACGGCCATCACCTACATCGACTCGGCGGATGGCTCACAAACCGCCTATTACATCAGTCCGCAAATCCACACCCTGCTGGGTTACACCACGGAAGAATGGATGGCCGAGGAACGGATCTGGCGCCGCCTGATCCACCCGGACGATCGGCACTGGGTCCTGGCTGAAGTGGATCAGTGCAATCAAACCGGCCAGGAAATCGCCATGGAATACCGTCTTGTGGCCAAAGACGGGCATGTGGTTTGGGTCCGGGATGAGGCAGTTCTGGCCCATGACAAATCGGGCAAACCCGTTGCCTGGCGCGGCATGATGCTGGATATTACGGCGCGCAAGCAGGCCGAGTTAATGCAAGCGGCCGCATTCCAGATCTCCCAGGCGGCCCTGACATCCACCTCGCTGGAGGAACTGTTTCCGTCGATCCACGACACCCTCAAGGCCCTGCTCCCGGCTGACAATTTTTTCATTGGGATTTACGATTCCAGAAACGATCTGCTCGCCTTCCCCTACTGGGCAGATGTTAACGACGAAAAGCCCCAACCGGCCCCCCCGGGGAAGGGCTTGACGGAATATGTCCTCTGGACCGGCAAGTCCCTGCTGGTCTCACCGGATATTTTTAAGGAAATGATCCGGACCGGAGAGATTGAACAAATCGGTGCCGAATCCGTGGACTGGTTGGGGGTCCCGCTCAAATCCGACGGGGGGACCTTCGGTGTGCTGGCTGTCCAAAGCTACAACCCCTCAATCCGGTACACGATGCGGGAAAGGGAAATTCTGGAGTTTATCTCAGTCCAGGTGGCCATGGTCATCCAACGCAAGCAGGCCGAGGACTCCCTGCGGGAAAGCGAACAACGCTATGTTCTGGCGGTGCGCGGGGCCAATGACGGCCTGTGGGACTGGAATCTGCGCACTGATCAGATTTATTTCTCCCCGCGCTGGAAAGCCATCCTGGGGTTGGCATCTGATGGCGCCCCGGACACCCCGGACATCTGGCTCAGCCGGATCCACCCGGAGGACATTCAGCGGGTCATGGGACAGCTAACCGCTCACATGAAGGGCCAGACCCCTCACTTTGAATGCGAGTACCGGGCCCTGCACGAAAACGGTTCCTACCGTTGGGTATTGGTGCGCGGCCTGGCCACCCGGGACGACAAACAGCAGGCGGTGCGCATGGCCGGCTCAATGAGCGATATCACCGCCCGCAAGGCCATTGAAGAGCAGCTCAGTCACGATGCCATGCATGATACCCTGACCGGACTGCCCAACCGGGCCTATGTCATTGAACAATTGCAGCGTTGCATGGAAATCTGCCATCGGCGGCCAAACTACCTGGCGGCCCTTTTGCTGCTGGATCTGGACCGGTTCAAGGTGGTCAACGACAGCCTGGGACACCTGTGCGGCGACGAGCTCCTGATTGCGGTAGGCGAGCGCGTGCGATCCTGCTTGCGTCCAGGGGATATTGTTGGCCGGTTTGGTGGCGATGAATTTGCCGTGCTGCTGGAGGATTTGCAGAATTCTGGTGAAGTGGCCCTGGTTGCCCGCCGGCTGTTGGAAGCCCTCGAAAAACCGTTTAAAATTGAGGGCCGCGAAGTATTCACTTCCGCCTCCATTGGCATTACGATGGGGAACGGCGATTATGAGCGCCCCGAGGACATCATCCGGGATGCAGATACCGCAATGAACCGGGCCAAGGCCAAAGGTCGGGCGCGCTACCAAATTTATGATGTGGAGATGCACGCCTCCTCCATCTCCCAACTCGAACTGGAAACGGACCTGCGGCGGGCAATTGAACGGCAGGAACTGCGAGTGTATTATCAGCCCATCATTTCCCTGCAGACCCGGCGCATCACCTCACTGGAGGCTTTGGTCCGCTGGCAGCATCCCCGCCGGGGCTTGACGCTGCCGGGTGAATTTATGCCGCTGGCGGAGGATACCGGCCTGGTGCTGCCGATCGGGGAATGGGTGCTGCGAACCGCCCTGGCGGACTTGAAAGTTTGGCACGAGGCCGGGTTTAAGGACTTGCAGGTGGCCGTAAATGTTTCCGTCCGTCAGCTGGAGAGCCAGGATTTGATCGGCCTGGTAAAGTCTGCTTTGAAAGAAACCGGTCTGACAGCCAAAGCCCTGCAGTTGGAAATCACTGAAAGTGCGGCCATGCACGATGTGGAGCAGACCGCACGGGTACTGGACGTCTTGGGTAAAATGGGCATAGATATTTCGATTGACGACTTTGGGACCAGTTATTCCTCCCTGGGGTATCTTAACCGTTTCCCGGTCCGGCACCTGAAAATTGCCCAAACCTTTACACGCAACATCCCGGACCGCCGCGATGACACCGCAATCACCCACGCCATCATCGCCCTGGCCCATGCCTTAAAGCTGACCGTGATCGCGGAAGGGGTCGAAAATGAGCGCCAGCTTGCCACATTAATCCCCTTGGGTTGTGAACAGATTCAAGGGTACATGATCAGCCGTCCCCAGCCTGCCGATGCGGTGCAGCAGGTCCTGATCGAAAGTCCCAAAAACCTCATCATCAAAGATCTGCCCGGTCGCATCAATTAGCCGCACCCAGCCCAGGCTGCGCTAATTGGTCCCATTGACTGCCGCCCATTGGCAGCGAGCCGCCCAGCTGCACTCAGCCCAGGCTGCGCCAATTGGTCCCATTGACTGCCGCCCATTGGCAGCGAGCCACCCAGCCGCGCTCCCTGCACTCCGGCTGCGCCCCAATCCAGGCCCGACTGCACCAATCAGACCCGCTCAAAGACCACCCGGTTGCGGTGAACGCGTGGGCTCTCGCGTGCAGGTTTTGGATCGCCAATCAGACCCGCTCAAAGACCACCCGGTTGCGCCCCCCCTCTTTGGCGTGGTACAGGCCGCGATCAGCGCGGGCAATCAGTTGATTGAGGGACTCCCCGGACAACAAGGTGGACACCCCCAAACTAATCGTCGCTGGAATGGCCCCCACGCTGACCAGAAAGGGGGCCCCGGAAACGGACAGGCGGATCCGTTCAGCCACGCTCAGTGCCGTGGCCTCATCGGTTTCAACCAGCAGGATGCACAGCTCATCGCCACCGTAGCGGGTGACGATATCCGCATCCCGGACCACCTGGCGGCAGCGATCCGCCAGTTGACACAAGATTTCATTGCCGACAATATGGGAGTAGGTGTCATTCAGGGTTTTAAAACGATCAATATCCATCATGATCGCCGATAACGGGCGGTCGTACCGATGGGCGCGCTCAACCTCCTGATCCCCCAATTGCATCAGTCCCCGGTAGTTGTACAGCCCCATCAAATCATCCGTGACCGCCAGGCGTTGAACCTCGCCCACCAATTCAGCCTTGGCAACTGCCAGGGCAATCTGGCGTCCGGCCTGTTCAGCCAGAGCCACTTCCTCCGGCATAAATTTATGGGCCAGGGTATATCCCATGATCAGGGCACCCAGTTTCCGATCACCGACAATCAGCGGAATACCAATGATCGAGGTTTCATTAAACATCCTCGCTATACGCGCACTGATATAGGGGGAATGATAGGCATCTTCCACAATCAAAACCCGGCTGGCGTTCAGCACCGATTCAGTCAGAGTCACCTCCCCGGCAACCACTTCCGAAGTGGAATACGTGGTCCCATGCTCACCCGAGGCAGACACCGGAATGACCCGATGATTATCCTCTTCCCATAAGGTGATATAAGCGGCATCCATGCCAAACAGGGACTGAACCCGGTTGGCCAGACCATCCAGCAATGTTTCCAGGGAAGGCGCTGATATGGCTATACGACTTATTTCGTTCAGAATCGACAGTCGATGGGCATTTTCCTGAACCGTCTCAAACAGTCGGGCATTTTGCAGCGCCAGCGCGGCCTGATTGGCATAGGCCTGCAGGGTGTCGGCCTGGCTCAGAAGAAAGGCATTCGGCGTGGCACTCTGTAGGTTAATGAAACCAATGACGACACCCTGATGCTGGATGGGAATGGTCGCCAAAGAACGAACCCACTGCATATGCTCGCTCCCTGACTGGCGCACAAAGGTGGTGGCATCCGACAGGATGAACGGCCGCCTGTTCTCGGCTGCCTGACGCATGGCCGGCGAATTGATCACCGCATGATCCGGCAGGTTGTTACCCGCACTGGATCGCCGCTGATACCCCTGAGCCCGGAACACCCGCGCCTGGCCATTGTCAACCAACATGATGTTGACCGCATCGTGAACAGCCACCTTGCCGATATTGGCCATCATGCTGTCCAGGACACTGTCCAGGTTCAGCGAGGCATTCAGATCAGCGGCGGATTTTCCCAGAGCTTCGGCAAGTTTCCGGGCGGCGCTTTCGGCGGCTAAAAGCTGGCGGTTTTGTTGATCGTATTGCTGCCGCTGAATCGCCAGTCCGACCAGGCTGGCCGCCAGCCGGAGGGCATCCTCCTCGGTGGCCGCCCAATCCCGCTCATGCAGGGCGTCGTCCACACAGATCCCCCCCCACCAGCGGGTCTGGACAAAAATGGGCACAACCAGAATGGACTTGTTCCCCCGAAACAGCGAGCCGGTGGGGGCAAGACTGGCTCGGGCTTTAACAATTTTATTGCGCGACAGCAGATCCGCCCAGCGGCCAAAACCGGAGCGGATCGGGTCTTGGTGCAGCTGACCATCATCGGATTGGGTGGCTCCGGGTGCGGTCCATTCATAACGATAATGGGGATAAACCCGGCCTTCATCATTGATGGCATTCTCAAAAATCGAAACATGGGTCGCTCCCGTGGCCCAACCCAAGGCTTCGATCGCATTGCGAACGCTTTCATCCAAATTTTCCTTGGATAAAAATTGTTCTGCAACCAACGTGACCGCCTCCAGCAGGGATTGGCGGGACCGCAGTTCCTGTTCAACTCTTTTGCGCTCGGTAATGTCCTTGACCGCCGCAATCAGGTAGGTAATCTGGCCCTGTTCGTTGCGCACAAAGGAAAGGGTCAGGATGCCCCAAACCACACTGCCATCCTTGCGAATGAAACGTTTTTCAATTTGGGTTCGGTTCAAGCCCTCGGCAATGGCCTGGCGAACTTGGCCCACCTCCAGGGAATAATCCGCCGGATGTGTAAAATCCCGGCTGGATTTGCCGCGCAGTTCTGAAGCGGCATACCCCAGAAAAGTCTGCAGTTCAGCATTGGAATCCAGAATGATGCCTCCCGGATCGGAAAGAGCCATACCCACCCCGGCATTGTGAAAAATCGCCCGCAAACGTTCCTCCCCCGCCATCTGCGCCCGCAGTGCGGCCTTGCGTTCGAAAAAATGCATGAATTGCTCTGAAACCAGGGACAGGAGCCGGAAATCCTCCTCAGACCAATTGCGCGGGGCAGTTTCCATGCTGCAGCCCAGGAAGCCGGCCAGTTGGTTGGAGACCAGCAGCGGATAAACCAGAATCGATTGAACCCCACTCTGGGCCAAAAATTCCCGCTCTTTGGTGGCGGCGGGGGGCAATTCAGACAGATCGTTGGTGCAGACAATTTCCATCTGACGCAACCGGGCGGGAGCGCTCAAAGGTTGTTAGACGGCCAGCGGTAGAGCGGCGCGGCGAGCAGCC
>DAOQTN010000179.1:0-3296 GCA_035340555.1 Anaerolineaceae bacterium
CGGTCGGTTTCCTGGGTCAGGGCCAGGCTGTCTTCAAAAGCCTGCTGGGCGGTGCGCGATTGGGAGAGCAGATCGCCGCTGCCGGCCAGCAGGGTGGTCAGCCGGCCGTCAAGCAGATACAGTTCGTCCACCCAGTCTCCGACCCGGAACCGGTAATCCTCCACCCGCTTGACATCCGGCAGCAGCAGCAGTGGATGGCCGTCCGGATCCTGAGGTGAGGCACGCCAGCCGATGAACCCCAGCAGAATGGCCAGACACAGGGCCCCCGTCAGGAGGACTGTTGAGCGCGTGATGGCCATGCCCGTTCAGGCTCCGGCCTGTTCGGTGTGCAGATCACGGTAGGCAAAGGGATGCAGCTCACCGCGTGCCACCAGTTCATTGCGTTTGGCGGATCCCGCCTCCCAGTTGATGTTCCGGATGAACTGGCATTCTTCGATTACGAATTCTGTGAAGGTGCGCTCGTTGGATTCCCGCTGCTGTACGTGACTGATGATAAACAACCGCGAACCCCGCTGCACATGGGCATGGATTAATTCGGCCAGGGGCCCGTAAGCGATGAACCGGACGCCGTTGACCTGGCAGGCCCCGGCGGTTGGGTTGACGAAGCCAAACAGGCGCAGAAAGGCCGTAGGCTTGCCATTGAGGGTGATGGTTTCAAACAAAATGTTGCCGGTGATGTCGATGACATGCTGGCAGCTGTTGTTGCGAGTCATTGATGCCATCCTTTCTTTAATTCCAGCCTGATTAAACCTGGTCTGGAGGGTTGGGGGAAACGGTGGGGGTGCCTGACGGAGGGAGGTTAATTGAGCGGGCGGTCATCGGGCGGGGTATCCCAGAGGATCTGGGTGAGGCCGTCGTGGCCGTGCACGCTCAAGACCGCCTCCAGCGAGGTGTAAACCGCCAATGTGTACGGCGGTCGGGTCCAGCAGATCACGGTCTGACCGCTGTTGAAGGTGACCCCCTCGGCAACGATCCCGGTGCCGGAGACGCCACTGACGTCCGCGTGGCGGACAAGTTTGAAGGTTTTGGCCATAAGCCTCCAGTTCTTCCAGTTTTTAAGTTGGTTGAGAAACAACTTGCGAATCAGGGCGGCCGGGTCAAAGCCCAGCGCCGCGGCAAACCATTCAAATTCATCCGAGAAAAACCAGTTCATGGCATGGCTGCACATGGTCGGACTGTTTAGATCCCGGGCCGCCTGGAGGACCACCGCCAGGATCAGATCGCCATAGCCGTCGCGGTGGCCGGGGATGGATTGCACCAGCTCATACATTGGTATCTCGCTGGGGGCTGTTCCAGGTCTCGCCGATGACCCGGATGCTGCGGGCGGTGTGGCTGCTGCGTTCGATGGCTCCGGCGGACTGCAGGCAGTCCAGGTGGTAATACACCACGCTGGTCGAGCGCAGATTGCAGGCGGCCCCGATTTCCCGGATGCTGGGGGAGGCTCCTCCGGTATCGTATTTGTATTTGAGGATGTATCCCAGAACAAGCCGGGCGGTGGCGGTAAGTTGTTGGGGTTTGGGCATGTCTACTCTCCTTTCCTGTAATTGTGGTTTGGTGGCTAAAAGGGGGCTCCGATCGAATGGGCTGTCGGGTTGCCCCCACCTATTCGGCAGGCCTGCCGGGATGCCGGAGTGGGCGGGAGGGAGGTGGCGCCAGATTGGCGAAGTGCCCCCGGGCCGGATCAACAAACACCGGCACGGCCTCGACCGTGGGCCCCAGTTTTTGTTTGGGAATGCCAACGAGCAGTAAATTGAGGTTGACCGTCCACTCTTCCACGCCAGGGCTGGCGACTTGATCCTGCTGGCCCTCCATCCGGGGTGCATGGCGGACGGTTTGAAGCACGGCGCCGGGCTTTTCGGTTTTGTGGGGATACCAGAGCGTGATGATTTTGTCCGAGGTCTGCTCCACATTGGAGGTCTCCTGGGCGTCATCCTGGCGGGGCATTTTGTTGGGGCGCTCGGCCACTTCGCGGCGGGCCTGAACCCCCAACAGGACTGGACAGCCAAACGAGAGGGCGCAGTCCTTGGCGCGGTTGACCATCTCCATGACCTGTTCCCGGCGTTCCCCGCCGTCCCGGGGGTCCGGGCGGATGCGCTGCAGGTAATCGAGCACCACCAGTTTGGGCTTGAGTTTGCGCTCGGCGGCATCCTCGCAAATATATTCAATGGCCAGGGCGATATCGGTCAGACTCATGCGGGGGCGGGCCTGACGCCTCTGGCTGGAGCGGGACTGCGAGTGGCCCACAATCCACATCGGGCTGACCGCCCGGCGGACGGAGGATGCCAGCAGAATCTGCCACTCCGCCTCATTCAGGTCGCCCCGGACCATCCGGTTGACCGGAATCCGGCTGTCCCCGGCCAGCCAGTGCAGCGTGTCCTCCTCAACCGACTGTTCCCAGGTGGCGCGCACCACAATCTCGTCGGATTCCGGGGAGATCAATGCCAGGGCCCGCCGGGACAGCCAGTTCATGAGGCTGCTTTTGTGATGGCCGGGCAGGCCGTACACGCTGATCAGCTCCCCTGAGCGCAGCGGGCTGAGCACCTCGTCCAGCCGGGCAATCTCAAATTTGATGCCCGTCTGGCGTTCCTGGCGGTGGACCTCCAGGAGACCCACTGCCAGCGCGGCCGCCTCCTGCGGCCCGAAGACCAGATTGGCCTGGGGTTGGACGGATGGCCGGGTCAAACGGTGCTCCTGTCGGGGGTGGGGATCAGCGCCCGCTCCTGCAGCACCTGGGAGGGGTTGCTGATGACCCGCACACCGGCAAAGTCCGGCTCAGCGCTCCCGGCGGAGGGATCTTGTTCAGCCGCCAGGCGCTCGACGGCCCATTCGGTCAGCCAGGCCGGATTGAACCGGCTGTAGGGGGTGCCATCCCGGCGCTTTGAGGTTTTCCAGCGTTCCCAGAGTGGATCCAGATAAGCGGCCAGGGCCTGCTCGTCCGGGTAGAACTGGTGCAGCTGCCGGACGGCCGCGATCACCACGCTGGCCTGGTCGGCGCGCGGCAGCATCCCGGTGATCCGCCGGTAGAGCAGCAGTTCCGGCGGTCGGCCGGTACCCGCGGCGGTCGGTGGGGGCGGAGCGCCGGGTGCCGTGTCCGGCCGGGTGCGCCGCTCGCCAGGCGGTTGGGAAGCCGATCCATCTGCTGACTCTTCAGATTCCAGACTTTTTTTTGGGAAATAATCTCCGGTCGAGTCGGTTTTATTCGTTTGGGCAAGCTCTGATCTTGCCGGGCGGGCGGGTTGACCTCCGGCCGGGCGGGATGACGGCCCGCTGGGCGCCTGCCGGGGGGCAGGCCCGGA
>DAOQTN010000179.1:3396-6003 GCA_035340555.1 Anaerolineaceae bacterium
TGATCCTGCCGGGGGGCAGGTCCGGAGGCTGCCGGGAGGGCGGGTAAATCTGCGGCCAGGCGGATTGCCGTCGGGGCGGTGGCAGCGGTCGGCTCCCCGGCGTCATCCGGGATGATGCGGTAGCTGTAGTAGCGGGATCCACCAGGGGTGAAGAGCGGTTTGACCTCGACGTAGCCGAGCCGGACCAACAGCTGAATGTGCTCGGCTGCGGCCTGGCGGGTGATTTTTAGCTGGCGCGCCAGGGTTTTCTGGGAGGGACAGCACCAGCCGGTCGCGTCAGTGAAGGTCCCCAAGGCCAACAGGACGCGCAGCGCCGCGGGATGCCGTTTCAGTTGTTCGTCCTCAACGGCCCGGGCCGGGACAATGGCGAATCTAGGCGGCATGGGCTTCTCCTGGTCGGGGGGGTGAGCAATCCACTTTAACTTGCGGGGTCGGGACGGACACGGATAACCTCCTTTATCGGGTGGAAAAATTGATCCGGGGGGCGCACTGCATCAGGCGGCGCAGTTCCTGGCGGTTGATCAGCCCGGCCAGGATGGCATCGTCCACCTTGAGCCCCAACTGGATGATCCGGCAGCGCCCGCCTGCCAGATCCCGGGCCAGGGCCAGACCGGCAGCCAGCCCGTCCGGATCGGGCAGCAGGTAGATCGGGTCCGCCTGCGCCAGCAGTTCGGCGGCCCGGGCAAACTGCTGCTTGCCGGGAATGCCCAGCACCTGCAGGGCGGGATTGTCGGCGGTGATCGCCGCCACCATGGCCTTGATTTCCCCTTCAACAACCAGCACCGGGGATCCGGGCGGCGCGGCGGGATTGGCCAGAAAAGGAAAGCTGCCCAGGTGAGCCCGCTCCGGGCGGTAGCGGTCCCGGGGGTTGGGCGGGTCAAGCAGCCGGTGGCGGATGGTCACAATCTCCCCGTCTGGGCGAAAGATGGGGATGGTCAGGGTCGGGGTAAAGCGGAATTTTGGCCTGGCTGCAACCGGACGGTCCTCCCGGACGGGGAAGCGGTCGCGGCAGCCGAGACACCAGATGTCCTGCCAGAGGTCCGGCACCCCGCGCCCTCGCCAGAGCTGCCGCCAGGCAGTTGAACCGGCCAGCCGGGCATGGTCGGTCTCCCAGATCCGGCTTTGTGCCAGCCAGGCCGGGACCTGCCGGGTGGGGGCGGGTTGCTGCGGGGCCACCGGGGGGCGTTTGGGCGGGATCGGCGACCAGGTTGACGCACCTCCAGCAAGATACTGACAGGCCGCGCGAAAGTCCAGCCCCCGCCAGTGCATCACAAAATCGATCAGATCCCCCCGGCCGCAGTCCCCGGAGAAGCAGTGCCAGAGCTGTTTTCCGCCCCGCCCTTCAATGATGGAAAAGCCGGAGGGATTGTGCCCGTGGTGCAGGGGACAATGGGAGCGCCAGCGCCGGTTTCCGGCCGGGCGCAGGTCGGCCCCGGCGGCGGCGGCCAGTTCCACCAGGCTGTTATGGGTCAGGATGGCCGGGATGTCCATCAGCGCGCCGCTCCTGCGGGGGGGACGGGATGGAGCCCGCCCCACCCGGCGGTTGCCGGTTTGATGGAGGTCCCTGTCCGGTACTCCCGGGGAAAGTCCGGGGGGGCATTGTTCCGGCTGGCCGTGGGGGCAGCCTTGGCGGGCGGGATGCCCGGCAGGAAGCTGGCTGAAAGGGTGGGAGGAATGCCCGGCAGATTCCCGGGCGGGCATCCCGCCAGGGTGGCAGGCGGGGTGCCGGGAAGGGTTTCCGGCACCAGGTGGAGCCAGACGCCGCGGGACTGGCGCAGATATTGACCCAGACCGAAAGCCTGGCAGGCCCGAATGAAGGCCCGCTCCTGCTTGCCCGCAAAGGATCGGTCGCCCGGGATGGTGTCGCCGATGCCGGTCCGGGTCACGCCCTGGAGGACGAGCTGGCAGCACAGATAGGGCTCATCCGGGTCGATGACTTCAAACGTGCTGGACCAGCCGGGCGCAATCAGGTCCAGCCGGGCACGATAGGAACCGGCTGGAACGTAGGGGATGACGAAAACCTGGCGGCGGTCCGGACTGAGCAGGAGGCCCAACCAGGACACCGCGGCTGCGGGGAAGGGCTCGGCCAGACGTTGCAGTAAATTTTCCGGCAGGACACTGGGGTTCATGACTCTCCTGGGAAACGGGCGGCCTGCTGAAGCGCGTGGAAACCCGCTTTTGGGGCAGCTGGCCGCGTGAATAGCCGCGACGCATCCGGGAAGCGCCGGTAGGCAGGGGTATTGGGGTTCCGGTGACCACCCTGCCGGGCTGGCGGGAGTGGTGACTGGATCCGTATTTTTGGGGCCCGTCCGGGCAGGACCAGCCTGGGGGGCGGACGGTGTTTGCCGACGATGGTTTCTACTGTTTGTTGGACCCGATGACTTTGAAACTCCGGCTGTGAGGTGTGAAAAATAGAACAAGATTTCTTATATTATACAATATTTGAGCGCGCCAGCAATCACCCAGTCGAACCATTTTTGTGGCGCGCCTGGTGGCGGGGGCAGCCCGGACACAGCCGGGCTGGGTGGCGCTGGGGGCGGGCTGGGTGGCGCTGGGGGATGGGCTGGGTGGCGGTGGGCGATGGGCTGCCGGGAGGTTCCGCAGGGG
>DAOQTN010000180.1:0-5998 GCA_035340555.1 Anaerolineaceae bacterium
GTTGTTTGTCGGATCAACCGCAGTGACGATGACGGTGGCCTCTGGAATGGGTGCGCTGGTTACCGCATCGGTGACCGTACCGGTCAGGGTGCTGTCGCCGCACCAGAGCTCGGCCGCCTGAACCGCCGCCAGGGCGTCAATTTCACCCCAGCCGGTTGCAAAATTGGGTAAATTGGTGGGGGTTGTGGTGGATCCATCATCATAAATCATATCAACGGCGGTGGATTCCATCAGGTTTTCGGTGGTCGCATAATCCCCCACCAGGCAGGGGCCGGCCTGCCACATTAACGCCACCAACCCGGTGACGTGAGGGGCGGACATGGAGGTCCCGGTGTAGGAGGCATACGAACTGTCATTGGTGGGCACGGAGGAGCGAATATTGACCCCCGGGGCCACGACCTGGGGTTTCAGGGATGAAAATCCCCCGGTGGGGTTGACCGTGTCCAGATTGTCTGTGGGCCCCCAGTTGGAGTGGGTGGCATAGGTGCCGTTGGATTGTCCCGTCGAACCCACCCCGGTGACGCTTCCGGTCCGGGCAGGATTGCCGACGGTGTTCAATCCGGGCGGGGAACTGTAGCTGCAGTTGGAGGCATTGCCATTTGAAAATACCGGATAAATGCCGGCCGCGTGCCAGGAATTGATGACGGTCTCGTACCAGCTATCATAAGTCCGACCACAATCCCCCCAGGAGTTGTTGACCACATGGGGGCGTTTGGTGGTGTCCGGGTTGGTGCCGGCCAGGTTGGTCGGGGCCACCATCCATTGGCCGCAGCTCAGCAGGGCGGTATCCGGACAGCCGGAGTCTGAACACCCCCCACAGGCGATCCATTGTGCGCCGGGGGCGACACCAATCTGGTTGGCGCCGCCGTCATCCCCCACCATGGTTCCCATGGTGTGCGTCCCATGCCCGTTACCATCGGTGGGGACGGTGGTTGAACTGGCGGGATCATACCAGTTGTAATTATGGTCAAAACTGCCGCCCAGATTGCCGCGGTAATGATCCACCAGGGTCTCGTGGGTGTAGCGGACACCGGTGTCAATGTTGGCCACAATCAACCCCGTGCCATCGTAACCCAGCCCCCAGGCATCATCGGCGTTGATATGGGTCAGATTGACTTCCGCAGCATTGATGCTGCCGCCTTCCACCACCGGGCCGCGTTCTTCAGGTTCGTACAGGATGAATTTTTGAGGGGCGCGGATGGCCGAGATTTCAGTGAAGTTTAACAATCCGTCCAACGTGACGGTGTTGGATTTTTCTACGTAGATGGTGTTTTTAACCCAGTAGGATTGGTAGGTCACACCGGTGTCCGACAGGTAGGCGGTGACATTGGCCTGGGACCGGTTGGCAGTTTCTGTCAATTGTTTGTAGACGTATTCACCGCGTTCCTCCCAGCTCAGGCCATAGGCCGCGGACAAATCCGCCTGGTCGCGAAAATCAATCCAGTAGCTGGCTGAGCCTTCAGCCGCCATGGTCTCCAGGACGGCTGGCTCAACGGTGACTGCCGCACCTTGGGGCGCCACCGAAGCCGGACTTTGGGCCTGCACCCGGGGCGCGCCCAGGCTGAAAAGCAGGCAGACCAGGACGATCGCGGATAAAAATTTGAACAGACTGTTTTTGTGGTACATTGTGAGAAATCCTCCCATGATCAATTTCGTTTGGTGGGTTTGAATTCCGAGCTTGGAAAGAGTATCCGCAAAAGTTGGGAACACCTCCTGAATAATGAACTAAATGTTGTTTCTGGACGGCCGGAAAAGAGGGGGGAGAAGTTTGAATTGAATATTTTTCTTGATGGAGAGTTGCCTGGCAGACGCAGGCCACAAACATTATTAATTATAGGGGGTTGCTGGAAGGGAAGCAAGCATCCTAACATTAAATTAACCGAAACTTACAATTCTGTAACGGGTGTGGGCTGATCTTACGCCGGGGTATATCAGTGCCGCGCCGGCATTGATAAAGTCAGCCGTTTCCAGTGGGTACTTCAGGGTAGATATTCACAGCCTTGGTGCGGGGAGTTTTTGGCCGACCAAATGTATAATAAACGGTATTGATCAAAAGGAGCGTGCAACCATGAGTGAAGAAAAATCCAACCGGCATCCGGTTGTCGAAGGGATTGAATTGGGTTTGGGAACCTGGGCCTGGGGAGACCGGCTCTTCTGGGGCTACGGCCAGGGCTATAATGCCGAGGATACCCGCCAGGCATTCGAGGCCTCCATTGTTGCCGGGGTTCGCTTTTTTGATACTGCCGAGGTTTACGGTCAGGGCCAGTCTGAGCTGATCCTGGGGAAACTACTTAAAACCACCGAGTGTAATTTGCGTGTAGCCACGAAGTTTATGCCGTTCCCCTGGCAGCTTGGCCGGGGAGCCCTGCTGCGCCGGCTGCGGGCCAGTCTCAAGCGCCTGGATTTGTGGAAGGTGAGCTTGTATCAAATGCATTTTCCCAATCCCCCGGTGAGCATTGAGACCTGGATGGAGGCCATGGCCGAAGCCGTTCACAATGGCTTGACCGAGGCGGTGGGGGTTTCGAATTATGATCGCGCCCAGATGCAGCGCGCTTTTGACACCCTGGCACGCCAGGGGATCCCACTGGCGACCAATCAGGTGGAATACCATTTGCTGGATCGCCGGATAGAAACCAACGGATTGTTGCAGCAGTGTCGCGAGTTGGGGGTGACAGTGATCGCCTACAGCCCGCTGGCCCAGGGTATGTTGACGGGTAAATATACCGCGGAAAATCCGCCGCGTGGTTTTCGGGCCGGCAAATATACCCGTAAAACGCTGGCTGCCATTAAACCCTTGATTGATGCGCTCAAGAAAATTGGATCCGATCATGCTGGCAAAACCGCCGCCCAGGTGGCACTTAACTGGACCATTTGCAAGGGAACGGTGCCGATCCCCGGTGCTAAAAATCTGGCCCAGGCAGAGCAAAATGCCGGTGCGATGGGTTGGCGTCTGACTGACGAAGAGGTTGCCCGCCTGGATGACCTCAGCACCCGGGTGACCCGGGCCGACTGATTTTCCGCAACCTGCAGCATGTCCTTGCGTATGTATCTTTGAAAGGAGTTTTACATATGGAAGCCACGCGTGCTTTGCGTCGTTCACAATCTGATCGTTGGGTTGCCGGGGTTTGCGGCGGTTTGGGTCAATTTTTTGGGATTGCCCCCGGCTGGTTTCGGTTGGGCTTTCTCCTAATGCTGCTGCCGGGCGGCATCCCCGGACTGATGATTTACCTGATCTGCCTGATTGTCATTCCGCCGGCGCGGGCATAGACCCCCGCCCGCGCTGTTCAGGCGGATTGGTAGATCGTGGCCAATCCGCCTTTTTTATTCGGTCCGGACGGTATAGCCCAATTTCCCGACGGCGGCAACGATTTCAGCTTCACGGATCACCGTTTCATCAAACGCCACCATGAGAGTCTGCTTGTGATAACTCGCGTTGATTTGCTGAATTCCGGGCAGATCATCCTCGAGCCCTTCCAGCCGCAGGGCGCAGGCCGGGCATTCCATGTTGGCAATCCGGAAGATTTTCTTGATCATTTGAACACCAGCTCTCCACTGTACATGCCCATGGAGCAGGCATACTGCAGGACCGTGCCGGCCGGCTGGGCGGGAATATCCACGGCCACACTGCCGGTTTCCGGCAGCATCACTTCAATATTCAAGCCAGGAATGACGAATGCGCGCGCACACGAATAGGTTTTTTGGGTGATCAGGTGCAGCTCAAAATCTTCATTGGCAGGCACGATCTGTGAATTTGGGCTGTAACCGCTGTTCAGTACGTTCAGGGTGATCACCCCGTCCGGCACCGGCGTGGGCGTCAGGGCCTGCTCGACGTCGGCGGGATCCAACAGCGGGTTGGCGGGTGGATTGGGCACGGGCTGGATCGGCGGCGCCAGTTGGGCGAACAGGGGGCGGGTCAGTCGGGAAAATGACACCGGTGAACCGGCCAATACCAGGCCGTTCTCGATGGACACCAACCCCAGCAGCAGGACAACCACGGCCACCACCTTGATGAAGACCCGTTCCAGTTTTGCGCCTAACCGGGCGGCAAAGTAAATCGCCGCGAAGAAAATCGGGCTGCTGCCGAGGATGAAGGCAAACAGGATGGCCGCCCCTTCCCAAGGGCTGCCCGTGCCAATAGCCAGGGCCAGCATGCTTTGGGTGACGCCGCAGGGGATGAAGATGGTCAACGCACCCAGGAGGATGGCATTCAGGCTTGATGCCTGCCCGCCTTTTGCCCGGCGGCGCAGGAAGCGGGTTATGCGGGATGGGGGTTGAAAGGCGAAATAACGGAAGATGGGGTGCACGTTCAGCATGCGCAGCCCGTTGCCAACCATGAAAATGCCGATGGCAATCAACAGAACCGCCCGGGTGGCTGCTGTCAGCTGCAGCACTGACCCCAGTAATCCCAGCAGGAAACCCAGCAGGGTGTGGGCGATCAGTTTTGCCAGCAGGAAGAAAAGGATGGGGCGGGCGATTTGGGGGGGGCGCGGCCCGCTCGTCCTGCCGGGCTGCAGATCCTGCTCCAATTGGGATGCCAGTGAACTGGCCAGAAGCCCCCCTTGAACGGCCAGACAGCTGATGCCGCCGGCGGTCAATCCTGTGATAAAGGCGATCCAGATGTTCATGAAATTTCCTGGTAGTAATCAGATATAATATATCCTAATTATAGGAGGTGTGGGTGATTTGTAAAGAGGTGATTTCCTGTGAAAATTCACAGCTTCATCCTCATGAACAGCAGCAGATGATGATTGTGGTGACGCTGCTGCTGCAGATGCCGATGCCGATGCCGATGATGCCGATGGCGACGTTATGATTCGATAAAATGATGTTTATTGAATTTGACTCCTTGGCAAAAAACGGATAGAATAAGGGGTAATAGCACCCCACCCACCCGGGGGGGGTATGGAGATTATACCATGAGTGAACCCAAACATGTCACCCTGCCCATTACCGGAATGACCTGTGCCAACTGTGTGGCCACGGTGGAACGCAGCCTGAAGAAGGTCAACGGTGTCCAAGCCGCAGTCGTCAATCTATCGTCCGAGCGGGCCACGGTGGAATTTGATCCGGCCCTGGCCGGTGTGGTGGACCTGATTGCCCGTGTCGAACGGGCGGGATATGGCATTGCCACCGGGGAAGCTGAATTGATCATTCAACAGCTCAGCGACGATAACGATGCCCGCCGGTTGGAGAAGACCCTGGCGGCACTGCCGGGGGTCCTGGCCGCTTCGGTGAGCTACCCGGCTGGGCGGGCTCAGATCCGTTATCTGCCGACCATGGTCAGTCAGCTGGATTTGCGCCGTACCATCCGCAGCGCGGGTTTTGAGGCGCTGGAACTGGGCGGCGACATTGAAGATGCCGAAGCCCGGGCCCGGGCCCAGGAAATATCCGTGCAGCGCCACTACCTGATCGTGGGGCTGCTTTTTACCCTTCCGTTGTTCCTGTTCTCCATGGGCCGCGATCTGGGTTTGCTGCCGGGTTGGGCCCACCAATCCTGGGCCAACTGGTTGATGCTGGCTCTGGCGCTGCCGGTCCAGTTTTATGTCGGCCGCCAATATTACGTCTCAGCCTACAAGGCTTTGCGGAACGGCGCGGCCAATATGGATGTTCTGGTGGCCATGGGATCGTCAGCGGCTTTTTTCTATTCGCTTCCGGTGACTTTTGGCTGGATTGATGGTCATGTCTATTACGAAACTGCCGCGGTGATCATCACACTGATCAAACTCGGCAAATATCTGGAAGCCCGGGCCCGGGGGGGGACCAGCGAGGCGATCCGTAAATTGATGGGCCTGCGCGCCCGCACCGCCCAGGTGCTGCGCGCCGGCGTGGAACTGCAGGTGGCGGTTGAGGATGTTTTGGTGGGTGATCTGGTCCTGGTCCGTCCGGGTGAGAAAATTCCAGTGGATGGGGTGGTTCTGGAGGGTCATTCCTCGGTGGATGAGTCCATGCTGACCGGGGAATCACTGCCGGTTGAAAAAGGTCCCGGGGCCACGGTGAT
>DAOQTN010000181.1:0-628 GCA_035340555.1 Anaerolineaceae bacterium
CAGGCCAGCATACCCGCAAACCACACCGGAGAACCTGGATTGAGAAGGACGATTGCCATTATCGATAGACCCATTTTAGCAAAGGAGCGCGGCTCTGCCCGATAGGGCGTCCACCCGTTAAAGCGGAGTGGTTTCCGCCGCGTAGAATTATGAATCTCTTAAAGAAAAAGATCCCCCTGATCCCTGTCTATCCCCTGCTGCTGGCCATCTTCCCGGCAGTATCCCTGCTGGGACATAATATTCAGGAAATTTCCGCCCGGGGTGCGGTTCGCTCAATTTTGGTTTGTCTGGGGCTGGCATTGCTGCTGTGGGGCGGATTTCGACTACTTTCACGATCCTGGCATCTGGCCGCGGCACTGACGGCCTGGTTTCTGCTGCTGTTTTTTTCCTACGGTGCCGTTCATACGGCGGTTGAAGGAGCCCAGCTCTGGGGTCTGATTGTGGGGCGTCATCGCGTGCTGCTCCCGCTCTGGGGCCTGCTCCTGCTGGGCGGAAGCGCCCTGATTTTATGGAAAGTCCGGATGGGACCGAACCTGACCCGCATCATGAACGCTATGGCGGTTTTTTTGTTGATTATGCCACTTTACCAGATCATTGGTTACAATCTGCGCGTGTGGCAGTCGCAGCG
>DAOQTN010000181.1:638-5975 GCA_035340555.1 Anaerolineaceae bacterium
GGCATCGGTGGCGCTTACGGCTCCGGAGGACCTGCCGGATGTTTATATCATTATTCTAGATTCGTATATGCGTTCTGATGTGCTGCAAACGACTTTTGGCTTGGATAACCGGTTGTTTACCGGAGCCCTCACCGATTTGGGGTTTTATGTCGCCCCATGCAGCATGAGCAACTATGCCTATACTCCATTGTCTTTGGCCTCGATGCTAAACATGGATTATGTGGATCAATTGGGTGACCGGCTGACTCCGCCCTACACGGACCGGACGCCCCTGTTTGAGCTGATCCGCCATAATGCCGTGCGTGCCAACCTGGAGAGTCTGGGATATCGATCGGCAGCGATCATCTCCTACGAGCCGCTCAAATGGGATGACGCCGACTATTATTTTCCAACCGACCCGGATACCCTGTCCGGAGTTGCCTCGGCACGATTCCTTAGCCAGTTCGAACGCATGCTGGGACGCAGCACACTGCTGAAGTTTTTTCTTGATCGTCCCATTGCCACCATCCGGGACGATGATCTCCCCCAAAATTATCCATATGCCGACCACGTGCGCCAGCAACGATACATCCTCAGCAAGTTTCAGGAAATCAGCACTTATCGGGGGCCCAAGCTGGTTTTCGTTCACATTGACATTCCGCATCCCCCGTATGTCTTTAATGCCGACGGCAGCCTGATTGAAAATCCGCCGCCCCTGCCCTGGTTGGAGCCGCTGCCTTGGGACGATTATCTCCGCTATTATTCCGGCCAGGCCGAATATGTGGCCAGTGCCGTTTTGCCCATCATCACTGAAATCGTGGAAACAACTGAAACAGAACCCATCATTGTGCTGCAAGGCGACCACGGCGGCGACAGCATCAATCGCCTGGGTATCCTGAACGCCTATTACGCGCCTGACGCGGTTGATGCCCGGCTGTACCCCAATATCAGCCCGGTCAATTCGTTCCGGATTATCTTCAATGAAGTCTATGGCACGGACTATGCCGTTTTACCGGATGCATCCTTTCTGAGCACCCAGGATGAAATCTATAACTTCACACCATTTGCAGAAACCGTCCCGGCCTGCCAGCCCTGACAGTCCTGACTGCTGTCATCCCACCCCCATACCCCTGCCCGCCCTGACAACTCTGATGCCACCCCCATACCCCTGCCCGCCCTGACAGCTCTGATGCCACTGCCATACCCCGGATGCCCGGGGCACCCGGTTCTGAAATGGTTACAACCTCCTGCTGAAGTGGCGGGGGCACTGCCTGGAATAAAAAACTCGCGCCGGGATCCGGCGCGAGTAAGCCGCACGATAAAACGCGGATATCAATTGGTGGGAACGATGACGACACCCAGCGGCAGTTGTTGATCTGCTGATAGTTTGATTAGGAGCGGGGTCTTGTCAGCAGTTGAATTGACCGAGATGATCACATTGTTGGGGGGCGAAACAATCAGGAAGTAATTGCCCGGGGGAATATTGTTCAGGAAAAATTCACCCTTTTCGTTGGTGACGGCCACAATATCACCGCGGGAGGCGATGCCACCAACAACCTGAATGGATGGGAGCTGGTCAAGGTTCTCCCCCTCAGCAGCGCAGAGGTAAAACTGGGTGGCGGCCAGGATGAGCTCTTCGCGCGGCACATAAAGCAGCCCGCTGAGGGAAGCCATGCCGGCATCCGGTGTGGGGGCCTCGGTTGGCGGGACCAGATCGGCTTGCCGGGCTGTCAGATAGGTTTGGGGGGCGGCGTAGTCCGGGGTAGGAACCGATCCCGCCAGGGGCAGGCCTGGGTAGGCGGTACGGATATCGGCCGGCAGACTGGTCGGATTGCTGGTTGGGGTGCAGGCAGTCAGGGCCAAAATCAGGATCAGGCTCAAAGGCAAAAGCAGGGAAATAAATTTGCGCATACATGCTCCTTTTTAGAATGATAACCAGGTCAACAGCCGTTGACCTGGTTATCAGAAAAGCCAGGGTTAGAGTTTCAGATTACGGCTGGGTGATGCCCAGGTAAGCCTGATACTGGTCGCCGGTGGCGGGATTGTAGCGGTTCTGCACGAAGGCAGCCACAGGGCCGGTGCCGGTAGCGGTCATGGTGCCAATCCAGGTGGCGGGCATGTCCACACCAATCGGGTGCGTGGCAAGGCACAGGTTGCGGATGATCGAGCCATTGGCGGTGACCGGGACAGCGGTTTCGGTGTAATCAGTGCCGGCGCCACCGGAGTGGGTCCAGGCAATGTCCACGGTGATGTCGCTGCTGCTCAGGTTCATGATGGTGATGGCGGTGCAGAACTTGTTGGTGAGCTGCTTGGCGGCCAGCGGGACGAAGACGGTGGTGTCCGTGGAGGTCGAGGGGATGGCTTCGTAGGCAGCCATGTTCAGGTTGCCGCTGTAGCGGTACTGAACCACACCCACAATACCCTTGTCGGTGGCGGAGACCACGGTGCAGGGTCCGTACCAGTTGGTCGGGAAGAGGGTGGTCTGGGTCAGGGTGTTCCAGGCAACAATGCCGTTGGCCGGGATGGCCGCGGTGTTGTAGAGATCGAGGGTGGACTGATCGGCCGACAGAGGATCGGGGGTGCAGTGCAGGTTCAGGTCATTGGCCGGGATTTCCACGCCGCTCAGGTTCTGGAAGATCAGGGAGGTGACCAGTGTGTTGGTCAGGCGGGAGAAGACCAGCGGGATGCTCCAAGAACCGGTCAGGGCTTCCTGGGGGAAGGCATTGACAGCCATCAGGCCATCGGCGCCGAAGTAGGAGTTGGCAACCACACCAATGGTGCCGGTGCCGGCATCCACAACCGCGCTGTAGAAGCCATCGGTGATGCCAGCTTCGACATCCAGATCCAGATAGCTGGAGGCACCAGCCGCAAGATCGTTGATCACGACATCGGTCGGGGTGGTTTCGCCGTACTTGGTCAGGGAAACCGTGACATCCACAGGATCCGCACCGAGGTTCTGGACCACAATCCAGGTGCTCACGGTACCGGTCGCGGAAGAACCATTCTTGGAAACCTGCGGGATGTAATAGACGCTGCTGCCTTCGCTGATGGCGGTGTAGGCGGCGGAGGTCGGGACCTCACCAGCGGCGGGGTTCACGACTTCCTGAACCAAACCGGCCAAGGGTTCCAGGGCGGAGACCACCACAGAACCAGCGCCAGCGGTCAAACCGGCATCCTGGTACTGGCGGAGGATGGCCTGGCCACCGTTTCCGGCAACCGGGATGGTATCCGGGGCTTTCCATTCCGAACCATCGGGCAGATAGTAATTGACCGTGGCTTCGGTGTCATTCGGGCTGAGGTTGACCAGGGTGAAGTTGGTGGCCATGGACTTGGTGGTAGACTGCGCAGCAGTCATGCCGGCGCTGAGGCCAACAACCAGGACGAGGGCGACGAGCGCCATCAAAATACGGTAGGCTTTCATTGGTTCACTCCTAAAAAATAGAGATAGTAAACGAACTGAGTACATTTTACGTGATCCCCCCAGACTCGGCAATAATCCATTGGTATTATTTTTCCCGGAGATACACCCTGGCCACCCGGAACACCCCGGCCCAGAGCATCCAGAGCATTTCGGCCGCCAGGTAGAGGACCCGCAAGGTGGTCGCTGCAATGGCGCTTTCGTTCCAGCCGGTCCCCACCCAGATACTAAGCAGCCCAATGAGCACAAATTCGCGCACCCCCAGCCCGGCGGGCACCAGAATGATCAACAGGCCAACAATCCAGGAGATTCCATAGACTGCGGCACAATCCAGCAGAAGGCTTGGTAGAGCGGCCGCAACCGGCACCAGGCTGGGGGAAACACTGCGCACAGCCAGGAATGTGGCCAGTCCCAGAACCAACCAGTGGGCCAGATAGCCGAGAATGCAGAGCCACCAGGATTCCAGGCGAAGCCGCTCCAAGGGCTGGAGCAGGGCCGCCCATTTCTCACTCCGCCCAGCGAAGATCCGGGCACTGGCGTGCAGGAGACCCCAGACCGCCGTGGGCAGTACAACCGCCAGGGCTGCCATGCGGACAAAGGCCCATCCCCGGGCTTCGCTCAATGCCAGACCGGCCATCATGATGCCGGACAGCAGGGTCGCCAAAACCTCAAGGACGGATGCCATTAAAGTCAGCCGGGTGGGAATGCCATGTTCTTTTTGCAGCCAGGTGCCGCGACTGAAATATCCCCAAATGGTCCCCGGAATGTAGCGGGGTAGGAAGGAGAGTACATACCCCTTGCTGATGTCCAAAAAACGAAGCTGGACGCCCAAACCGGTCATAACAATCCGCCAGTTCACCATTTGAATGAAAATAGCCCCCGTCAGGGTGACCAGGACCCCACCCAGATAGCCCCAGAAATTCAAACTCAGCGGCACGGCTCCCAGGGACTGCAGTCCGATGAATAATTGGTAGAGAAATAACCCGCCCCCCAGCAGCAGGCCCCCCCAATACAGAATTTGTTTAAAAGACGGACGATGAATTTTCATGATTCCCGACAATGGCCCTTCGGGTGCTAACCTGGGGGGGCCATCACTTTGCGCGCGACCGCCACATATCCCAGCGGGGAAAGCCCACCCCGGTCCAACCACTGATCCAGAATGAAACAGGGATGGGTGATCAGCCAGCGGTTGAGAAAGAAAACCACCCAGCGCAGCACCGGGATGCCCCAACTCAGTGTCAGGATCAGGGTGGACACCTGATGTCCCAGAAAACTGAAAATCCCTCCCTTTTTTATCAAGTCGATAATTTCAAAGCCGGAATCTTCCAGCAGCCGGCGCAGCCCGTGTTTGGTGTATCGAAAATAATCGTGGGGTTCGTCGTGCAGCCGGCTGAGGTGGGGCACAGATAGGATTAACGTGCCGCCCGGCTTCAGGATGCGCCAGGTTTCAGCCAGCGCCAGCCAGGGATGGGGAACGTGCTCCAGGGCCTCAATCATCAGGGCGGTATCGTAAGACTGATCGGGAATCACGGTCATGGCTTCAAGGTCACTGGCATATCGCACCTGATCCGAGCGGGGAAACAGGTCCAGCCCGTCATAGGCGCTCACCTGGGACATCAGGGCGGATCGGTAGGGCATATCCCCACAGCCCAGGTCAATCAGATCGCCATGGGCATGGCGTTGGGCGGCGGGGAGCATCACGCGATATTGGCAGTAGATGGCAGGTGAAAAGTAAGGCCAGTGTCGGGTTTGGCCGAGTTCTTTTTCGATCCGTGAGCGATTGTTTTTGAGAAATGATTTCATGGGGCGGTGGTTTCAGGCGGGTTGTCTGGCTTGGTCAACAGCCAGTTAAAGTTGGGCAGCAGCGGGAGCAGCGGCTCTAATAACCAATCCGGCAGACGGTTGATCAAGCGCACCAGTCCCCGATTGCTTTGACGGCC
>DAOQTN010000182.1:0-5879 GCA_035340555.1 Anaerolineaceae bacterium
CCCGTCTTACCAGGCCGATCAGGCCCGGTTTGCGGGATTAAATGCCCAGGTTCTGGGCATCAGCGTTGATCATGTTCCCTGCCTGCAGGCCTGGGCCAAAAGCCTGGGCGGCATTGAATATCCCCTGTTGAGCGACTTCTGGCCACATGGCGCGGTGTCAACAGCCTACGGCGTGCTGCGGTCGGATGGTTTTACCGAACGCGCCATTTTCATTATCGACAAGACGGGCATCATCCGCTACATTGATGTGCACGATATTGGTCAACAGCCCTCCAATGCCGATTTGCTTGACGTTCTGCGCCAGCTGGACCCGGAAGCCGCCGCCAGCCAGCCGGCGATGGTTGAATTGACCGCCGCGGATCTCCCGCACGGCGGCATCGTGATGTACTGCACCCCCTGGTGTTCAGACTGCAGACAGGCCCGTCTATGGCTGGCTGAACATCGTCTGCCCTACACCGAGGTGGACATCAGCCGCAGTCGGGCCGCAGCCCGCCAGGTGGAGGCCTGGGCTGCCGGCAATCAAACCACCCCAACCTTCGATATTGACGGGGAGATTGTGGTGGACTTTGATGAGGTTCGGCTGCGCTCCGTCCTTAAACTGCCCCCCATGGATTAGCACCACCAAGCAAGGAATCAAACCGCTTCATGCACCTCGTACTAGCCTCCAATTCACCCCGCCGGCAGCAACTGCTCCGGCTGAGCGGCTGGGAATTTACAGTGCAGCCTGCAAATATAGATGAAAGCATCCATCCTGGAGAGTCTCCGGCGGATTATGTCCAACGCGTGGCCGCCGGGAAGGCCGCCGCCATAACCGGCAATGGGCTGACGTTGGGAGCGGACACGATTGTCATTGCCGATGGTAGCATCCTGGGGAAACCTGCCGATGCGGCTGAAGCCAGCGCCATGCTGGCCAGGCTGCGGGGCCGGCCCCATCAGGTGCTGACGGCCATCGCCGTCCGGATGCCTGACGGCACCCTGCTCAATGACCACAGCCTGGATGCTGTCCCCATGCGGAATTATTCAAACGCTGACATTGAGGCCTATGTGGCTTCCGGGGATCCACTGGACAAGGCTGGCGCCTACGCCATCCAACACCCGGGCTTTCACCCGGTGGAGAACTTTTGCGGTTGTTTTGCCAGCGTGATGGGGCTGCCGCTCTGTCACCTGGTGCGCACACTGGCCCGGCAGAATATTCTGCCTCCGGTGGACGTCCCATCTGCCTGCCAGGCCGAACTGGCTTATGATTGTCCGGTTTTCGGCGCGGTCCTGGCCGCCAAACCGCAGGTTATTTGAGAGGTTATTATGAAATCCCGTTTGATTCTGGCCTTGCTCATTCTGACCATCCTGTTAACGGCCTGTGAACGTCCCACCAGCGGTCCTGGCAGCACCGCCACCCCAGGTGAGCTGCCCCCGCCACAAGTCTCCACCACCAGCGTTCCCCCCGTCTTGCCAGCGGTGCAGGCCTATCTGGACGCCTGGGATATCGAAGATTACACCAGCATGTATGCCAGCGTCAGTTCACTGACGCGCGATGCCATGGCTTTTGAATCCTTTGAAGCCCGCTACAAAGATATGGCTGTGGCCATGACCCTGGTCGGATTGGATACCGAAATCAACTCCGCCATCGTCCTGTCTCCCACAACGGCCCAGGCCGCCTATCACATCACCTATCACACCTCGCTGGTTGGTGATCTGGAGCGTGATCTGATGATGAATCTAACCCTTGAAGAGGGGGCCTGGCGTGTCGCTTGGGAGGAGGGCTTGATTCTGCCGGAACTGCGCGGCGGCAACCGCCTGGCAATGGATGTCCGGGTGCCGGTGCGCGGCAATATCTATGACCGCAACGGCGAACCGCTGGTGGTTGAAACCGGCGCTGTGGCCTTGGGCATTGTTCCAGGACAGATTGATCCCGATCGGGAAGGGCGCTTGATCAGCGAACTGGCTGACTTGTGCGGCTACACCCGCCAGTACATCGAATCGTTGTACGAATACGCCGCCCCAGACTGGTATATTCCCGTCTGCGAGGCCTCATCAACAGCCGTGAACGATCGCTATAACACCCTCTCCAGCCTGAGCGGGCTGGTGATGAATGACTACTCCACCCGTTATTATGAAGACCTGGGTGCCGGCCCTCACGTCACCGGTTATGTGCAGCTTATCCCTGTGGAACAGTTGGAAGAATATCAGCGCCGGGGTTACCTGGGAGACGAACGCGTCGGGATGACGGGCCTGGAATATTGGGCCGAGGATCAACTGGCTGGACAGCGCGCCGCTGCGCTGTATGTGGTGGATGGCAATGGGATCCGCGTCAGCCGGCTGGCCCAGGTGGAGGCAGTCGCCTCGCAGAATATTTACACCACCTTGGACAAGGATCTGCAGATCCAGGCTCAGAAGGCGATCTCCGGCTTCAAGGGGGCGGTTGTCGTGATGGAAGTGGACACCGGTCGCATTCTGGCCATGGCATCATCCCCCACTTTTGATCCCAACCTTTTCGACCCCCAAAACTACAACAGCGGTTGGTTGCTGGGGGATGTGTTTGATGCCAATAATGTGCCTTTGCTGAACCGGGCCGCCCAGAGTCCCTACCCGCTGGGATCGGTTTTCAAGATCATCAGCATGGCAGCCGCCATGGAAACCAGCCTGTTCACACCCGAAGACAGCTACTACTGCGGCCATGAATATACTGAACTGGCCGGGGTGACTCTTTACGACTGGACCTTTGAAAAGGATTACCCGCCCAGCGGCGACTTGACGCTGCCGGAAGGGTTGATGCGGTCGTGCAATCCCTGGTTTTATCATATCGGTTATGTTCTTTATGACATGGGGCGTCCCAATGCCATCTCGGACATGGCCATTGGCTTTGGCCTCAATGCACCCACCGGCATTGAAGCGCTGGAGGAAAACCCCGGCAATATTTCCTATCCAACCACCCAGGCCGAGGCGGTGCAACTGGCCATCGGCCAGGGTACCATGCTGGTGACCCCCCTGCAGGTGGTTGATTTCATTGCCGCCATTGGCAATGGCGGAACGCTCTACCGGCCCCAGGTGGTTGAAAAAATCACCACCCCCGACGGTGTGCCAACCTACGAATTCAGCGCCGAGGTGCGCGGGCAGCTGCCGGTCAGTGAGGACACCCTCAGCGTGATCCAGCAGGCCATGCGTTCCGTGGTGGCCAACCGCCGCGGCACCGCCTATCAGGTGTTCAGCGGTCTCAACATTGAAATTTTTGGCAAGACCGGGACCGCCCAGAACCCCGGTGCCAAGCCGCATGCCTGGTTTGCCGGTTACTCCGATATTGATCGGGAGGACCGGCCCGACATTGCCGTGGTGGTGATCGCCGAAAATGCTGGTGAGGGATCCGAAATCGCTGCCCCCATTTTCCGCCGCATCATCGAGGTCTATTTCAACGGACAACCTTCCAAGCTCTATCCCTGGGAAACGACCTACAACGTCACCCGCACGCCCGAGCCTCTCTACACCAATACGCCCGAGCCCACGGAAACTCCCGAGCCAACCCAGACACCACAGCCATGATCCCTGAAAGCCAGACCGGAATCGTCATCCGTTACCAGAGCGGGTTTTATCAGGTGGCCATGCCTGATGGCCAGGTAACGGTATGTCAATTGCGGGGGAGGCTGAAGCGCGGACCGGCAAGAGGTGACTTGGTGGCGGTTGGTGAGGAGGTTGACGTCAGTCGGCAGCCCGATGGCAGCGGCATGATTGAAGCCATTCATCCGCGCCGCAGCGAACTGGCGCGCCTGGCTCCCACGCCACGCGGCCCCTATCGCCAGGTGCTGGTGGCCAACCTGGATCAGGTGGCTCTGGTGTTTGCCTGTGCCCACCCCGCCCCGCATCTGCGGATGCTGGACCGGTTTCTGGTAATTTGTGAAAAGCAGCGGCTCCAGCCGTTGATCATCATCAACAAGGTGGATTTGCTGCCACTGGAAACGGTGCAGGCCATGTTCGACATCTACCCCGGCCTGGGTTATCGGGTGCTTTATGTCTCCGCCCGTGCCGGGCTGGGGCTTGACGCTCTGAGGGCCCAGCTCCAGGGGCGGATTTCCGGCTTTGCCGGGCCCAGCGGCGTTGGCAAATCCAGTCTGCTGAACGCGGTGCAGCCTGAATTGGGACTGGCGGTGAGTGAAATTGGCCGGGAGGGACAGAAGGGCCGCCACACCACCGTGGTGCGCGAAATGTATGCTCTAAACGAAGGTGGCTTTGTGATTGATCTGCCCGGCCTGCGTTCCCTGGCGTTGTGGGATACCCAGCCGGAGGAACTGGACGGTTACTTCCCGGAACTGCGTGATCTGGTGGCGGATTGCGCTTTCAATGACTGCACCCACACGCATGAACCCGGTTGTGCCGTCATTGAAGCAGTCGATGCCGGGCGGGTGCACCCGGAGCGATACGAGTCCTATCTGCGCCTGCGTTTTGGGGACGAGCAGCCCCCCACAACCGTTTGAACGTCCGCCGCTCAATATCAGGAGAGGCAAATCATTTTCAGGAGAGGTGAATCATCATGAAACGTGCTGTCAGTGTTTCGCTGGGCAGCCCCAGCCGCAACAAGAAGGTTCTATTGACCCTCAAGGGAGTGGACATTGAGGTGGAGCGCATCGGCACCGGCGGGGATGTAGCCGCGGCCCAAAAGCTCTACGCAGCGTTGGATGGCAAGGTCGACTGCCTGAGCGTCGGCGGGGTGGATCTGCGGCTGCCGTTGGGCGACCGGTGGTATCCCCTGCGATCAGCGATGAAGTTGATCAAGGACGTTCACCAGACCCCGGTGGTGGATGGCAGCGGCTTGAAACACACCCTGGAGCGGCGCGTTTTTGAACTGGCCCGGCCGCAGTTGGGGGAAATTCCCCATTTTAAAAACGCCTTCATTCCCATGATTGTTGACCGGTTGGGCCTGGGGCATGCTGTCGCCGAGGTTGCCGACGAGGTGGTCATCGGCGATTTAATGATGGAATTTGGCCTGCCCTTCCCCATTCACGGGCTCAAACAATATTACCGTGTGGCTCGACTGCTGCTGCCATTTGTCTCCTACCTGCCCCTGGCCACGATCTTCCCTCCGGGTTACAAGGATGAGCCGATTGTGCCCAAGTACGAGAAAATTTGGGCGGCTGCGGACCTGATCGCAGGAGATTTTCTCTACATGCGCAAACATTTGCCCAATGACCTGCAGGGGAAATGGATTGTGACCAATACCACCACCAGCGATAATGTGGATCTTTTCCGCACGCGCGGGGCAAAAGTGGTCATCACCACCACACCGGTCTTTGAAGGGCGTTCGTTTGGCACCAACATGATGGAGGCCACGTTGACGGCCTACGCCGGCAAGGGCCGCACCCTGACCGCCGCCGAGTTGAATGCCCTGATCGATGAGCTGGACTTTCGCCCCACCGTTCAGTTTTTTGACTAAATTCAATTCAAACCACGCCCCCACTACCCCCGCAGAAGGCCCCCGGTTGCTCCAACACGCCAACACGCCAACACGCCAACACGCCAACACGCCAAAAGTCTACCGGTCTAACGGTCTAACGGTCTAACGGCCTAACGGCCTAACGGTCTAACGGTCCAATAGTCCAATGAGCGACTGGTCGAACAATCAGTGACTCAGACGGTCGAACAGCCGAGTTGCCAAACTGTTGAACCATTGTACCACGGCAGGCGGGCCCATTTATTCCCGCGGCTTATGCTACAATCATCGCAGAGTTCAATCTCAATCTCAATTTCCATTTTATCTTTCCCTCTCAAAGGACCAATCCATGCCCCGCAAAGTCACCATCCTGATTGTGCTGCTGGTTGCAGCACTTACCTCCCTGGCCTGCCTGTCCTCAACCGGCAGCCCCACGGCTGTTCCCCCCACGGCGCCCATCATC
>DAOQTN010000183.1:0-1748 GCA_035340555.1 Anaerolineaceae bacterium
TAGGTGACCAGAATGATTTCATCATCATCGCCCTCTTCACCCTCTTCACCCTCATCCTCACCGTCCTCTTCCTCATCTTCCCCCTCGTCTTCGTCACCTTCCGCGTCATCACCGCTCGAATAGTCATCCTCAACAAAAAAGTCTGCCAAAAAAGCGTTGCAGGCTGCCGGATCCACCGACACAGCAGTATCATCGGAGGGGTCTTCTGTTTCGCTTTCCTCTGTTTCGGCTTCTTCGGTTTCAGCGTCAATTGACTCGGTCTCTTCGACCTCGGTTTCGGTTTCTGCCTCATAATCATCGCCGCCACAGGCGGTGATGGTCAGCAAAAACAGGGCAATCACCAGAATGTACAACAGTTTCTTGGCTTTCATGGGGGTGTCCTTATATGAAAACAGGCATTTTAGGGAAGCTCAATCCGGGTTGGGGGTGGAGCCAGAGATGGAATAATCATAGCATAATTATCTGGATAGTCTCCTAAAATTGGGCTGTTTTTATCGGGCGGATATTTTGCTGCCCGGGTAGCCGGCGACTAAAGGGATACATCCACACACATCCACGGCAGTTCACGGGTTAACAAAATTCTCTTTTGTGGCATAATTACCAAGAATCAGAGAGGAGAATCCCGCCCATGGTCAAAACAATCCGACAGGTGATTAAAGTCATCGGTGTGATGTGCATCGGTGGGATCTTTGGCTTTGTGATTGGAGCGCTCATTGGCGGAAATTTTGCAACCGGATTCAGGTTCAATGGCGTTCAGGGTTACGAAGCCACTGCCCAGATCGGTTTTTTTCTGGGAGCATTGTTTGGATTGGTCGCTGGTGGATGGCGGACGTTCAAACGCCAGGCCCACTGGGAGAGGCAATGAACAGTTGTGCTTTCTGCGACCTTGCCCACCAGCGCCTGCCCGCCCGGATCGTTTATCAGACCGAGACGGTGATTTGCTTTTTGCCAAAAGCGCCCGATACTTATGGGCACACCCTGATAGCGCCGAGACAACATGTGCCCGATCTTTATACCGCATCCGCAAGTCTGTTGGGGGAATTAATGGCGGCAGCCAAATTACTGGCGCTTCACTACCAAACCCGGATCCAAGCCACAGGCGTCAATATTCTGCATGCCAGCGGTGTGGCGGCGCAGCAATCGGTACCACATTTTCACCTGCATCTGATCCCACGGTTTGATCACGACGGGCTGAACGCCTGGCCCGCGTTTCCAAAAGCTGATTTTGATTTGGATGGGCTGCTGGAAAAACTGCGCTACGGGGAATAATCGCGGGGTGGGAGAGCTCCTCTGACAGGGGGCCATCACGGATAAAGAACCCAAAAAACAAAATCTATTGACATGTCGGTGTCGGTTTGCTATACTCATAACTGGTCAGACCTCTTACCAGATTGGAGAATCCCGCATGTCTTGGGAACCTCAACTCCCCCCGGCAGAACTTGCCGAAAGCCGCCTTATTACCGCCATTCTTGATGGCACCTATCCCGTCAACAGCAACCTGCCCGCTGAACGCGAGCTGGCCGGGCTGCTGGGCGTCACCCGGCCCACGCTGCGCGAGGTTTTGCAACGCCTGGCGTGCGATGGCTGGGTGGCTATTCAGCATGGACGATCCACCCGCGTGCGGGATTACTGCTGCGAGGGCAATATTGCCGTGCTGGGTGCCATGGCCCGCCACCAGGCGCAAATGCCGCCTGACTTTGTACCCAACCTGCTCCAGGTGCGCACATTGCTGGCCCCCGCCTATACCC
>DAOQTN010000183.1:1758-5879 GCA_035340555.1 Anaerolineaceae bacterium
GCGGCACCAGCCGTCAGCGAGATGACCGAGGCACTGGCAGCCCTGCCCGATGAGGTCACCGCCTATGCCGCGGCAGACTGGAACTTGCATCGACAGCTCACCATCCTGTCCGGAAACCCGGTCTTCACCTTGATTCTGAATGGATTTGGCGAGTTGTATCACGACATGGGTCTGCGTTATTTTGTCAGCCCGGAAGCGCGCCAGCATTCCCGGGGTTTCTACATCGGACTGTTGGAGGCAGCCCGCAGGGCAGATCCGGAAGCAGCAGAGGCGCATACGCGCCAGATTATGTTGCAAAGCCAGGAAATCTGGCAAAAAATCATCTGAACCATCGCCGCCAGCGCTGGCAGACTTTCATGCAAGCTGGCATCCCCCCTCCCATTATCCCTCCGTCTGGCGGAGGCAGTTCATCCCCCAAAAACACCCCTGTCCCGGCACCATGGTGCCAAGGGACAACGAAAGTGAGAACCATCCATGAAACGTTGGAACGGCTGGGGCCGTGAAGAATTCATCCACAAACTGCATCCCTCGGCGGAGCAGTTCATTGCCAATGAAGTCGGGCTGGGACAGCCGGCCCCGGACGCATCGTTTGAAGAAGTGATAAACACCGTCCCGGACTCGCAACTGCCTGGGAATTCCCTGGTCAGTTGCGATCCAGCGGACCGGGTGCGCCATGCTCGCGGTCAAAGCCTGCCGGATTGGATTGCACTACGCTCCGGTCAGATTGGACGGCTGCCAGACGGGGTTGCCTTCCCAACATCCGATGAGGAGGTGCGCGCCCTGCTCACCTATGCCCGACACAGTGGGGCCCGGCTGATCCCTTACGGCGGTGGCACCAGCGTGGTTGGACATATCAATCCACCCGGCGGCGATGCCCCTGTACTCACCGTGGCATTGGAACGGATGAACCGCCTGCTGGAACTGGATGAAGCCAATCAAACCGCTGTTTTTGAAGCCGGCGTGCGTGGTCCTGCCTTGGAAGCAGCCCTCAACGCCCGCGGCTATACCTTGGGACATTTTCCCCAGTCCTTTGAATTCTCTACGCTTGGCGGATGGATTGCCTCACGCTCGGTGGGTACCCAGTGCTATCTTTACGGACGTATCGAGAATCTCTTCCTGGGCGGACACGTTGAGACACCCCAGGGAACGTTTGACATGCCACATGTACCGGCATCCGCGGCTGGGCCCGATCTGCGCCACCTGGTTTTGGGTTCGGAGGGCCGGATGGGGCTGATCACCCGGGCCACGGTGCGGGTGCGGCAACTACCCCGGCGTGATACCTTCCACGCAGTTTTCTTTCCCCACTGGGATGCCGCCTTTGCAGCCCTGAAGGAAATTGTCCGCTCACGCGCTCCAGTATCCATGCTGCGACTTTCCAATGCCATGGAGACCGAATCCACGCTCCAGCTTTCCGGCAAGGAGAACTTTGTCCGGCTGGCGCACAACGGGCTGGGCTTGATCGGCATTGGGCCGGAGCGTTGTCTGCTCATTTTCGGTGTCACCGGCACTCCAGCGCTGGCCCGCGCCGCTTACGCCATGACCACCGCAATTGCCCGGCGGCATGGTGGACTGGTGGTCGACCCGGTCATTGGTCCGATGTGGCACAAAAGCCGCTTTACCACACCCTATCTGCGTAATACGCTTTGGGAGCGCGGTTATGCCTTAGACACGTTGGAAACCGCCCTGCCTTGGGCCAGAATCCCGGCAGCAATGCCTGCCATCCAGGAGGCCTTGCGCCATGCGCTGGACGACAGCGGTGAACGCACGCTGGTCTTTGGACATCTCTCGCATATGTATAACGACGGTGCCAGCATGTATATTACCTACCTCTATCGCCGTGCCGCTGATCCCACAGAAACACTGCACCGCTGGATGCTGCTCAAGGCAGCGGCCAGCCAGCAGATAGTGGCCCATGGCGGCACGATCAGCCACCAACACGGGGTGGGGAGTGATCATGCGCCGTACCTGGCCGCCGAGAAGGGCCCGCTGGGCATGTCTGTCACGGCTGCAGCGCTGCATCACTTTGACCCTGACGGGCTGATGAACCCTGGCAAATTGATCATTTAAGGAGATCCCCATGTGGAATGCCAAAACGCGTGAACAAACCTGGAGTGAACTGACCCAGCCATGGGACGTCATCATCATCGGCGGTGGCATCACCGGTGCCGGCATCCTGCGCCAGGCGGTCATGGCCGGGCTGCGTGCGGTGCTGTTGGAGGCTAATGATTTTGCTTTCGGCACATCCAGCCGGTCATCCAAACTGGTGCATGGCGGTTTCCGCTATCTGCGGAACCGCCAGTTCAACGTCACCTACGAGTCGGTTCATGAGCGCGAGCGGCTGCTGCGGGAGGCGCCCCAGTTGGTCACGCCCCTGGACTTTATCATTCCGACCCTCAAAAGCAAACCCAAAGCTGCTGCCCAGTATGGTTTGGGGGTGTTTGTTTATGACCTAATGGCGCCGAAATGGGCCCACAGTTACCTGCTGCCCCAAAAACTGTCCCAGGTCTGCCCGGCCCTCAGTCGGAAGGACCTGATCGGTGGCTACCGCTATCAGGACGGCCTGACGGATGACTCCCGGCTGGTGCTGCGGGTGCTGCGTGAAGCCGTCTCCCTGGGCGGAGTGGCGTTGAATTACGCCAAAGTGTCCGGATTGCTGACTGGTGCCGACGGGCAGGTCCGCGGTGTTGCTGTGCACGATGGCCTGACCGGACATGAGGTCGAGGTGTTAGGCACGGCAGTCATCAATGCCACCGGACCCTGGGCGGATGAACTGCGGGCTCACATCGGGGGGGAATCCCGGCTGCGTAAATCACGCGGCAGTCACATCATCGTGCCCCGCCACCGTTTTCCCATCTGCTCAGCTTTCACGCTGGCCCACCCCTGGGATGACCGGGTATTATTCGCCATCCCATGGGAAGGCGTGACCCTCATCGGGACCACCGATCTGGACCACTCACCCGAATTGGAACGCACCCAGGTCGAACCAACCATCACAGCCGACGAAGTGGATTACCTGCTGGCGGCAGTGACCCACTCCTTCCCATCGTTGGGCCTCGGACGAGCTGACATCCGCTCTACCTTTGCCGGACTGCGTCCGTTGGTACGCGCAGGTGCCGACCAGAGCCCCTCACAGGTTTCGCGGGCGTCCATTTTGCTGCAGGAAAATGGCTTGGTGACCATCACCGGTGGCAAATTGACCACCTACCGCCGCATGGGGTATGCCGCGCTCCAGGCCATCCGCACCCGACTGCGTCCGGGTGTGCATTTCGACCCCCTCAAGTCTATGTTCAAAACGCCACCCACCCTCTTTCCTGAAGCGCCTATCTCCTGCGAGATGCTGCGGCACCTGGTGGGACGCTACGGCGATGAGGCCCTGCTGCTATTGCTGGATGCCGATCCAGCCGAACTGACTCAAATCGACGAATTGCCGCTACTGTGGGCTGAACTGCGCTGGGCTGCCCGACAGGAAGGGGTACAGCACCTGGATGATCTGCTGCTGCGGCGGGTCCGGCTGGGCCTGCTGGCTGATGGGGGTGGACTGCCGCACCTGGAACGAATCCGCTCACTGGTCCAATCCGAGCTGGGCTGGGATGATGCCCGCTGGGAAGCTGAAGCGACCCGCTACACCCAGGTATGGAATTCATGTTATTATTTGGGTTGAGTTTCATATTTGCACTTTAAATGGCCGCTTGCAAGCCGGCTTGAGAGGACACCCTGTCGGTAGGTAGATGTAAAACCGGTCCCCCAAAACCGATATGCAGGCTCCAACCTCCACATCCTTGCGACCAGACGCAGAACCCGGACACCCTATGACCGCTGAACATATTCTCGCCATTGACCACGGAAGCCAGAGCGTGCGCGCCCTGGTGTTCGATTTGCAGGGCCAGCTGATTGCTAAATCACGCGTCCCGCTGCCACCATACGCCACACCCCAAAATGGTTGGGTGGAACAGGACCCGGCTGTATTCTGGCAGACGGTCTGCCAGGCCTGCCAGAAGTTGTGGACCATGTCCGGTGTTCATAAAGAAGCGCTGGCTGGTGTGGCGTTGACCACCCAGCGCTCTACCGTCATCAACGTGGATCAGGCCGGTCACCCACTGCGCCCGGCGATTACCTGGATG
>DAOQTN010000184.1:0-5842 GCA_035340555.1 Anaerolineaceae bacterium
CCTTAACGGTTGTCAGTTTATCAAGGTTTTGGGGATGTGTCAAGCCCAGCACCCGGACAACGCGCAGCGGTTCGGACTTGCCGCGGGCGCTATATGGGGGGATGGTTTCATCCGCCAGGATATGCGGGCGCACCGCTTCATACAGCACGGCACTGATCAGGATGGTGGTGTTTTCGGGCACCTCGCCGCCGGGAGGACGCGGGATGGCCATGGCCTCTTTGCAATAGGATTCAATGCGGGCCGCCGTATTGGCGGGATCGCCAATGATGGCATAGTCGATGCGGCGCCCGCTGCCAACAATTGAATCAACCATCCCGCCGCGGTGGATGCCGATGCCCATTTGCAACGGTGAGCCAGCTCCCAACGGCCAAAACGGCTGCAGCCGGGCGGCAGATTGGGCCATGCGGACGGCGGCGCGCACGGCGTGGAGGGCGTCATCAGGCACGGAGGCGGGCATGCCGAACATGATCAACAAGCCATCGCCCAACATGCGGTAAATGACACCGCCTTCGGGAAAAACGGCCTCGGTCATGGCGTCGAGATAGCGGCTGAGGAAGGCAACCATCTCGGCGCTGCGGTTCTGGCGCATGAGGATTTCGGTGGCCTGGGTAAAGCCCCGGATATCAGCAAACAGGACGGTGGCCTGTTTTTCAGGACGGTTAAAGTCGCGCAGCGCATCCCAATCATCCATCACTGCCTGCAGGCGTTCAGGGGCCATCATGCCGCCAAAACGTTGGCGCAGGCGGCGCTTATCCGCTTCCGCAAAGACCAGGCGCTCAACCAGGGCGCCGCCCCCCACCCCCACCCCGGCCAGCAAAGGTGCCGCCAGCGGCAAAACCTGATGGCCCCAAATAAAGAATGCCCAGGCGACCAGAGCATAGGCAAGCAGCAGGGCGGCCAGGCCAAGGAGACTGGTGAGGGGGCGGGAAAAGCCGGTCAGCGGCAGGGCTGTCAGCCCAATGCCCCCCACCAGGAGCAGGGCCAGGACTGGTGAAAATGGATGCAGCCAATCGGCGGTCAGCAAATTATCGAGAACGTTGGCCTGGATTTCAACACCGGGCAGCCGGGACTTGATGGCAAAGGGGGTGGTGTGGCGATCCTGATCCGTCTGGGTGGTGAAGCCCACCAGGACGATGGCATCGGTCAAAGTGCCTGGCGGCGTGACGCCCTGCCAGAGATCGACCAGGGAGACGGTGCGGAATGTTCGTTCGGGACCGCGATAGTTGATCCAGATGGTGCCATCGGCATCGATATCCGCGCGCTGGATGTTAACTGGGGCGCCAAGCTGGCGGGTCGCGGCGGCGAGGGAGAGGGACGGCAGGGTCTGCCCGCCCCGGGTGAACAACGGCCTCGAGCGGCGGATAACGCCATCGGCATCCGCCACGATATTACTGACACCCACGGTGCTGACCGCAGCCAAGGCGTCAACCGGCAAACTGGCGGTCAGATTAAAATAGTCAGCCTGGTGCTGGGGCTCCCAGGATGCCGCAAGGACTGGGTCGCCGGCGGCGGCCAGGGCGGCGGCCAGGGCGGCATCCCCACCGGGATCCCAGCCGGGCTGGTCAAAAATAACATCCATCACGATCAAGCGGGGCGCATCGGCGGCAATCTTTTCGACCAGTTCGGCCCAGCGGGCACGCGGCCAATTGCTCAGATCCTCACCCAGACTGGCATAAGAGTCCGCATCCAGGGCCAGGATGACGATGGGGGCCTGCGGCGGCTGCGGACCGCGCAGGGCAAAGCGGGCATCCAGCGTCCATCCTTCAAGGCGCGCCGCCCAGGCCGGGGAAAATCCCTGGGCCAGCACAAACAACAGCCAGATACCCAGCGGAGCCAGCCAGCGCAGCGGCCGGCCGGCAGGGAATAAACGGGAGCGGATCCGGGAGATCATGTTGATTAGGTTTCATTCTACAACAAATAAAGTTCCGGGGTGGACTGAATTCGCGATATAATCTTGAACCGCCGCCCGCTGCGGCCAATTGATTTTTGACGACCAATTGATTTTTACCACCAACCTGTCATTCACCACCAACCGATTCTTGCCACCAACCGATTTTTTACAGTCAATCTGTTTTAAAGGATGGTCCTATGCTGCCGCCCGAAAATACTGAAAATTCAGCCCAAAAATGGTGGGTGCTGGTGTCGATTGGGTTGGGAACGTTCATGTCGGCGCTGGATGGCAGCGTGGTCAATACGATCTTACCGGTGCTGCAGACCCATTTTGGCAGTACGATCGCGACCATTGAATGGGTGGTGACGGTATATTTGCTGGTTGTCAGCAGCCTGCTGCTGACCGTGGGCCGGCTGGGGGATATGAACGGCAACAAACGGGTCTATGCGCTGGGTTTTGTGATATTTTTGCTGGGTTCCGCCCTTTGCGGGCTGGCGGGCAGTGCCCTGGGATTGATTCTGGCCCGGGCCCTGCAGGCGATTGGTGCGGCGATGTTGTTCGCCAATTCGCCGGCGATTTTGACCAAGGTCTTTCCAGCCCGGCAGCGGGGTCAGGCGCTGGGACTGCAGGCCACCATGACCTATTTGGGATTGACGGTGGGCCCATCTCTGGGTGGCTGGCTGACGGAACAGTTCTCCTGGCGGGCGGTTTTTTATATCAATATCCCGGTTGGACTGCTGGCCCTGGCGCTCAGTCTCCGGTATATTCCATCAGACCGGCGGACGGACGGCATGGAACGATTTGATCTGGCCGGGGCCGCCTTGTTCGGCACGGGGTTGGTGGCGCTGCTGCTCGGCTTGAATCAAGGGGCGGCCTGGGGCTGGACCTCCCTGCCCACCCTGGGACTGCTGGCGGCCGCAGTCGGGCTGCTGACGGGGTTTATCGCCTGGGAACGCCAGCAGCAAGCCCCGATGCTGGACCTGTCCCTCTTTCATAACCGGACCTTTACCACGGCGGTGAGCTCAGCCCTGCTGTCTTACATGTGTCTGTATGCAGTGATTTTCCTGCTGCCGTATTACCTGATCCAGGGCCGCAATCTGTCCCCTGCCCAAACCGGGCTGATTCTGACCGCCCAGCCCATCGTCATGGCATTGGTGGCGCCCATCAGCGGCGGACTATCGGATAAAATCGGCTCCAGACTGCTGACCACCCTGGGGATGCTGATCGTCAGCGGTGGGATGGTGTTCCTGAGCTTTTCAGGCGCCAGTACCGCCACCGGTCAAATCCTGGCCGGGCTGGGAATTGTAGGATTGGGCATGGCTCTGTTTGCCTCACCGAACAACAGCGCGCTGATGGGCTCGGCTCCGGCCCATCGGCGGGGCATCGCCGCGGGCATGCTGGCAACAGCCCGAAACGTGGGCATGGTGCTGGGCATTGGGCTGGCCGGCGCCATTTTAACCTCCATCTACCAGCCAACCGGCTCGGACACCCTGTTTCACGCCGTGCAGGCGGGCCTGCTCGCCGGGGCAGGGCTGGCGCTAGTGGCCGCTTTACTGGCGGCACTGCGGGATAAAGCCGTCCAGCCCGCAGCCGGGGCCGCAGCATTGGCCCCCGACCGTCCCAGAGCCGAGTAAGGGAGCCGGCGCTCCAGGCCAGGAAAACCGCCGGCGGTAAAATCGCCCTGACGATATCCGCTGCCCGTGTTTTCGCATATAATTGATGGTATTGATGTTGTTGATGTCGTTGATGTCGTTGATGTCGTTGGTGTCGTTGGTGTCGTTCGTGTCGTTGATGGCTTTGATTTTGTTGTTATCTCCATCCCGGCTGGGTAATCCATGAATCTCCTCGGTCAGACCATTGGGCGCTATCAAATTGAAGAACAGTTGGGCGAAGGTGGCATGGCCACCGTCTATCGCGCCCTGGATACGCGCCTGGACCGGATGGTGGCCATTAAATTCATCCGCAAGGATGCCTTTACAACTGAACTGCTGGAGCAGGTGCTGATCCGCTTTGAGCGCGAGGCCAAGGCCCTGGCCCGGCTGACCCACCCCAATATCGTCAATGTTCATGATTACGGCGATTATGAGGGGGCCCCATACTTTGTGATGCAGTACGTGCCCGGCGGCACCCTGCGGCAGCGCACTGGCCGCCCGCTGGCCTGGGCGGAGGCCATCCGGCTGGTCCTGCCGGTTGCCCGCGCCCTAAGCTATGCGCATGCCCAGAATATCGTCCACCGGGATGTCAAACCTTCCAATATTCTGCTGACCGAGAGCGGCGAGCCGATGCTGATGGATTTTGGCATTGCCAAGATCCTCGACCTGAGCACCGGCGCCACCCTGACCGGGGCGGGCACCGGGATCGGCACCCCCGAATACATGGCGCCCGAACAGGCCATGGGCAATCCGGTGGATGGCCGCGCCGATGTCTATGCCCTGAGTGTGGTCCTGTACGAACTGGTCACTGGACGAACCCCCTACCAGGCGGACACGCCCATGGCGGTGATGCTGAAACACATCACAGAACCGCTGCCGGATCCCCGACAGTTTGTGCCGGGGCTGCCCCCCAGCCTGGTTGCCGTGCTCAGCCGCGCCCTGCAGAAACAACCCATCGATCGTTATGCGGACATGCAGGCCTTAATCAGCGCGCTGGAAGGGCTGCTGATGCAACCTGGCAACGCCCTGCCGCCCACTCCGGTAGCTACAGCCATCCCCCAGGAAGTCCTCCCACCCACCCCGACTGCGGCGCCTGTGATTGGGGAGAATCCGCTGGCCACCCCGGCCGCGGTGCCTGTGATTGGGGAAACGGCACCACCCACCCCGGCCGCAGCAACGGCGATTGGGGAGAACCCGCCGCCCACCCCGGCCGCAGCAACGGCGATTGGGGAAACCGTACCGTCCTCACCAGAAGAGGCGACCATAATTGGGGAGCCACCACCACCTACCCCGGCAGCGGCGTCTGTGATTGAAGAAACGGCACCACCCACAGCGGCGGCAGCAATCTCAATTGGAGAATCCGCCCTTCCCACCCCAGTCGTAACCGGAAATGGCGCCGCGGATCGGATTCCGCCGCCGCCCCACCCTGCAGCTGTCCCTGGCCAGACGCCGGCCGGTCCGCCCGGCAAAGACCGGCTTGCCCACCCGGGAAAATCCCGCAAGCACCTGCCGCGCTGGGTGTGGCTGGTCGGGGGCGGGATAATTTTACTGGCGTTGGTTGCCGCGACCCTTGCGATCGGGCTTGGTCAATATTTCTCCCGGCAGGGCGGCTTTGAGCTGCCGGCCCTGTTTACCAGAGCGACCACCACCTTCACCCCAACAGCGACCGTCACTGTCACACCGCGCCCCACCCAAACCACCGCCCCCAGCCTGACGGCCACAGCCACGGCCACGCTCAAACCCAGCCTGACCGCGACCAAAACCCGCACGCCCACCATCACCACCACGCCCTCCATCACCCTCACCCCAACGGTGACACTCACCCCCAGCAAAACCGCCAGCCCGACCCCGGCCAAGGCATCCCTGGGGGAACCCACCTTCAGCACCAACACCGTCAGCTACTATGCCGGATGTGTCAATGATCAACTGGGCATCGAACTGGATGTCACTGATCCCGACGGCATTTATCTGATCAACATCTACTACCGCATTGTGGACCAGTCGACCGGTGAAATGACCGATTGGGCGCTTGTGCCGGTTTTGATGGAGAAACAAACCGGGGACCATTACACCCTGACCCTGCCGGCGCTGCGGCAGATGGGGCTGAATGGCTGGATTGCCCGGTTCAGCACCTACGGCGGCTCCTGGACCGGGCTGCTGCAGCTGCAGTTTATTGTCGTCGACCTGAACCGCGACCCGCATGGCAAGCCGCTCTACCCGGGCGCGGACAACACCGAGGTCTGCCCGACCTCGCGCTTCGACCGCGCGCCGATCTATACCGAGGGCAAGGCGCCGGACC
>DAOQTN010000185.1:0-3158 GCA_035340555.1 Anaerolineaceae bacterium
GACCATCCTCATCTGGGCCGAGCGCAAGCTGATCGGCCGTATTCAAGACCGCTACGGCCCCAATCGCGTTGGCCCGTTTGGCATCTTCCAATCGATTGCTGATCTGGTCAAAATCTTTATTAAAGAGCACATTGACCCTGTGGGTATGGACTGGCTGCCCTTCAATCTGGCACCGGTTTTATCTGTGGCCGCCGTGCTGACCATGTGGGTCGCCATCCCCTTTGCCGCCACCGTTTACGGCGTTGACTTCAATGTCGGCCTCCTTTATCTGGTAGCAGTGGGGGGTCTGGGTGAGTTGGCTGTCATTATGGCGGGCTGGGGCTCCAACAACAAATACGCCTTGCTGGGTGCCTTCCGCGCGGTGGCAATGTTCATCTCTTACGAAGTGCCCATGGTCATCACCCTGCTCATCCCCGTGATGCTGACCGGTTCATTGAGCATGAACGATATTGTCCGCCAGCAGAATGTCTGGTTCATCGTGTTTTCTCCGCTCGCCGCGTTGATCTTCTTCATCTCACAGGTGGCTGAGGTCGGGCGCTCTCCATTTGATTTGACTGAGGCTGAATCAGAATTGGTCTCCGGCTTCAATGTGGAATATTCCGGCCTGAAGTTCGGCATGTTCTATGTGGCCGACTTCCTCCATGCCTTCACCATCTCGCTGCTGTTTTCAGCCCTCTTCCTGGGTGGCTGGCGCGGCCCTGGTGCTGAAGAAATCCCCATCCTTGGCTTCATCTACTTCGCCATCAAGTCCAGCCTGGTCTACTTCCTCGTCATCCTGATGCGTGGATCGCTGCCCCGCTTCCGTGTAGATCACATGATGGACTTCAATTGGAAACTGCTCACCCCGCTTTCGCTGGTGTTGGTCGTCCTGACCGCCCTGGCGCTCAAACTGATGACTGGTTTATCGCTCTGGGTTCAGATCCCCGTTCTGCTTGTTCTGAATGGTCTGGTCTTTTTGATGGCTCAGCGCATGGTCACGGGCTTTTTCCGCCGCCGCCGCCCGCGCGAGGTCGGGGACCGCTCCCGCCCGGTAGCCCACTACACACCCCCTCAATCTGATTCTGAGGCGCAGGGGTAACTATGACACCAATGCAATTCACTTTTATTCTTATCGCCGCGGTCACACTGGTTTCCGCGGTGATGGCTGTCACCGCCCGCCGAATGATGCATGCCGCCCTCTGGCTGATTGCCACTTTGATGGGGGTTGCCATGCTTTTTGCCACCCTGCAGGCCAGCTTCTTTGCTGTGGTGCAGGTGATGGTCTATGTGGGTGCCATTGCCATTCTAATCCTCTTCGCCATCATGCTGACCCGCCGTTCCACCCTTGAAAGCGATCAGGCTTCTCTGGGGCGCGGTTGGATCATCAATGCTCTGGCTGCGGTGGGCGTTTTTGCCGCGCTGGTCACAGCAGTCTGGGCCTGGCCCGCGGCTGAGACGGTTTTGACCGAGCTGCCTAAAGATGCCGAACAGCTTGGCCTGCTGGGACAAATTATTGCTGACCCAAATGGTTTCGCCGTCCCCTTTGAAGTCTCCTCCGTGCTGCTGGTTGCCGTGTTGGTAGGAGCCATTTACCTGGCGGTGGAGCGCAAACCGCAGCGAGGAGGTCGCCAATGATCCCAATGTCCTGGTATCTCGTCATTGCTGCTGCCCTGTTTTGCGTGGGGCTTTTCGGCGTCTTGTCCCGCCGCAACGCCGTGGGCATTCTCATTGGCGTCGAACTGATGCTGAACGCAGTCAATATCAACCTGCTGACCTTCTGGCACTACTACATCCAGGTAAACGCCGAACCGCCGTTGAACGCCCTGGTCTTTACGGCAATTGTCTTCATCGTCGCTGCGGCTGAAACCGCCATTGGTCTGGCGTTGATTATCAACGCCTACCGCCAGCGCAGCACCGTGATTGCCAATGATCTCAATCTGTTGAAGGGCTAAAGACTATGACCGGAACACTTCTCTGGCTGCTGCCCCTCTTTCCACTGGTTGCCTTTGTCCTGATTTTGCTCTTCACCTACAAACAACATGCCCTCAGCCACACCCTGGCCATCATTGGCGCCGGGCTGGCCTGGCTGGGAAGCATGGTTGTTTTTTATCAGGCTGTCATCGCCCCGCACCTCGCTGAATCTCCCATCGGGTCCAGCATTAACTGGCTGCCCACTGGCGAAACCTTCTTCCAGATTGGCGTCCAGGTGGATCCGCTCAGCGCGGTCACGCTCTTCTTTGTCGCCTGGACGATCTTGATGATCTTCATTTACAGCATTGGCTACCATAATTTCGGCGCCAAGCGCGGTGTGGATGATCAACCCGGCCTGCCGCCGCACGGCGCCCTGGTCAAAGACAAGAACGGTCACAAGCACCATGTCGCCTCGGTTGAGCCGATGTATGCGCGGTTTTTTGCCCTCATCAGCCTGTTTGCCGCGGCCATGTATCTGCTGGTGGTCAGCAACAACCTGCTCACCCTCTACGTGGGCTGGGAAATCATGGGCCTGTGCTCCTACCTCTTGATTGGCTTCTGGTATGGCAAGCCCTCGGCGCGAGATGCCGCCCTCAAGGCCTTCCTCACCACCCGCGTGGGCGATGTCTTCATGCTGCTGGGCCTGGCCGCGCTCTATACCCTCACCGGCTCATTAAATTATCAGGCCATTCTCTCCAATCCGTTCATTCTGGAGCAGTTGGCCGCCACCACTTCACCTGTCTTGGGCCTTTCCTGGGCCGGTTTGATTGGCCTGCTGCTGTTTATCGGCGTGGTGGGCAAGTCCGCCCAGTTCCCGCTGCACATCTGGCTTCCCGATGCCATGGAAGGCCCCACCCCCGTCTCGGCAATGATCCATGCCGCCACAATGGTCTCGGCGGGTGTTTATCTGGCGGCCCGCTTCTTCCCGCTGGTTTCAGCCGGCTGGGAACCTGGCCTGCCCCTGACCCCCACCATGACCATCATGGCCGCCATTGGCGCTGGCACAGCGCTCTTCGCGGCCACCATTGCCCTGGCCCAGAATGACATCAAGCGTGTCCTGGCCTATTCCACCATCTCGCAGCTCGGTTACATGATTGCCGCTCTTGGCATCGGTGCTTATGCTGCGGCTGTCTTTCACCTGGTGACCCACGCCTTCTTCAAGGCCCTGCTCTTCCTGGGCTCGGGCTCGGTCATTCACGGCATGGAAC
>DAOQTN010000185.1:3258-5809 GCA_035340555.1 Anaerolineaceae bacterium
TTCTTCAAGGCCCTGCTCTTCCTGGGCTCGGGCTCGGTCATTCACGGCATGGAACACGGCGTGATGCACACTGGCGAGCATATTGACCCACAGGATATGTGGCAGATGGGCGGCCTGCGCAAGAAGATGCCCGCCACTTTCTGGCCCTTCCTCGCTGGCGGCCTGGCGCTTTCGGGCTTCCCGTTGCTGACCGCCGGATTCTGGTCAAAAGATGAAATCCTCTCTGGCGCGTTTGGCGGCGGGCAGATGGTTGTTTTCATTGTGCTGGCTCTCGCGGCTTTGCTGACAGCCTTCTACACCATGCGGCAGATCACACTGACCTTCCTCGGCCAACCCCGCACCCACGCCGCTGAACATGCCCACGAATCAAAGCCTGTGATGACTATTCCGCTGATGATTTTGAGCCTCTTTGCGATTGGCGCCGGTTGGGCAGGCATCCCCGAGGCCTTCCCCGGTCTCGGCGGTCTGATCCCCAACTGGTTTGGCGGTTTTGTGGGCAGCATGGTGCACTTTGAGCATCACGCTGAAGCCCACAGCCTGGTGCCGCTCTTCACCTCGCTTGGTGTGTCGCTGGGCGGCTTACTGCTCGGCTGGCTGGTTTATCGCCGCGCCGGCGCCGTTGACCCGCTCGAAAAGGCGCTGGGCCCGGTGCACACCCTGCTCAAGAACAAATACTGGGTCGATGAGGTCTACGCCTTCTTGTTTATTCGTCCGGCTCGCTGGCTGGCCGATGTCTTCGTCTCGCAGTGGATTGACCGCCGCATCCTGGACGGCATCCTGCATGGCATTGGTCGCCTGGGTCTCTGGCTGGGCAAGCTGGTTCGCCAGGGCTTTGATACCCCGGTGGTCAACGGTGCCGGCGATGGCCTGGCAAACGGCACCCGCTCCCTGGGCGCCGTGCTTCGGGGCCTTCAAACCGGTCGTGTGCAGGACTATATGCTGCTGGCTATTTTGCTGGCTGTCGTGGCGGGCGTGCTCGTCATCGTCTTATAGAGAAAGACAGGCAGAGAGGTTCGCATGGATTGGATTCAAAATCATCTGCTCAGTTTGATCTTATTCACCCCCACAGTCGCCGCGGTGATTGTCATGCTGCTTCCCGCCACGCGCCTCAAGCTGGTGCGCTGGACGGCCCTCGGCTTTAGCCTGATTCCCTTCATCCTCACCCTGGTCCTGTGGGCGCAGTTCGACCCTGAAATCAACGCCATGGGCGCCTTTCAGTTCAAAGAACAGGCTGCCTGGTATGCCGCCATTCATGCCACTTACTCCCTCGGCGTTGATGGCATTTCGCTGACCATGGTGCTGCTCACCACGCTGCTTACCCCGCTGGCGATCCTGGCCTCTTTCAACATCACCGAGCGCGTCAAAGCCTATATGGCGCTCTTCCTGGTGCTGGAGACGGGCATGCTGGGCGTCTTCCTCGCCCTGGATTTGCTGCTCTTCTTCGTTTTCTGGGAAATTGGCCTCGTGCCCATGTACTTTTTGATTGCTCAGTGGGGCGGTGCCAACCGCAACTATGCCTCACTCAAGTTCATGCTCTACACCATCGGCGGTTCGCTGGGCTTGCTCCTCGCCACTCAGGTCATTGGCCTGAGCACCGGCACCTTCGACCTGCAGCTCCTGATGGTCCGCTGGCCCAACCTGACGGAAATCGGCCTGCCGCTGGGCCTGTCAGTAGCCACGGTCAAGGCCATTGCCTTCTGGGCGTTTGTGATTGCTTTTGCCGTCAAAGTGCCGATCTGGCCGTTCCACACCTGGCTGCCTGATGCGCACACCGAAGCGCCCACCGCTGGCTCAATGATCCTGGCGGGTGTGCTGCTCAAGCTGGGCGCTTACGGCTTCATCCGCCTGGTGCTGCCCCTCTTCCCCACCGAGGCTACCATCTACGGCCCCTGGCTGGCTGCTCTGGCCACCCTGGCGATTATTCTGGGCGCGTTGGCAGCCTGGGGACAGAAAGATTTCAAGCGCCTGGTAGCCTATTCTTCAATCAATCACATGGGCTTTGTGGTCCTTGGCATTGCTGCTGCCGCCATGGCCCCTCGCGGCCTGGCGCCCGATGGTGCCCTGAGCGCCAACATCGCCCTCAACGGCGCGGTGCTGCAAATGTTCAATCACGGCCTCAGCTCTGCTGCCATGTTCTTCCTGGTTGGTGTGATTTATGACCGTACCCACACCCGTCAGTTGGAAGACTTTGGCGGCCTCTGGACGGTCCTGCCGGTCTATGGCACCCTGCTGGTGCTGACCTCAATGGCTTCACTGGGCCTGCCCGGCCTGAACGGCTTTGTCTCCGAGTTCATGGTCGTCCGCGGCTCCTGGCCCCTGCTGATGCTGCCAACCGCCCTCAGCATGATTGGCCTGTTCTTCACCGGCGCCTACATCCTCAAGGCAATCAAATCTGTCCTGCATGGCCCGCTTAATGCGCGCTGGGTGGGTGTCCTGCAAGAGATCACCGGGCGTGAGCTGGCTGTGATCACCCCGCTGGTAATTTTGATGGTGGCCCTGGGGCTGTGGCCCATGTGGCTGCTCCAACCCATCAATACATCAGTGGCCTATC
>DAOQTN010000186.1:0-5807 GCA_035340555.1 Anaerolineaceae bacterium
CTGTCAGGCCTGGAGTGATCCAACCGCTTTTGGGGAACGGTACCTTGAGGCTTTGCAGTTGTATCACAATGTTTTTTTTCATGAAGAGGAAGTCAGGATTACCCCGGCACTAGAGAAAGCTCTTGCAGAGGCTCGCTTGATGGCGGGACGGCTGCCAGTATCTGACCTGCTTGATGCATTAACCCGCGGTGTGCATTTTCAGACGGCTCTGCAGCTTAATGAATTGATTCTAATCCCATCCTTCTGGAGTGCCCCGCTGGTATTTTATCGCCCTCTCCAAACCGGTCGGGCCATCATGCTGTTTGGTGCCCGTCCAGCTGACCAGCCATTGGTTCCAGGCGAAAATGTTCCAGCCAACCTGGTGGACAGTTTGAAGGCCCTGGCTGATCCCACCCGGCTTCGCATTCTGCGTAATCTTGCTGATGGCCCACAGACTCCATCGGAATTAGCCCGTCAGGTTCGTCTGCGCCCGCCCACCGTTATTCATCACCTAAATTTGTTGCGTCTCTCTGGTTTGGTGGAAATAACCATTCAAGCAGATGGGGAGCGGCGCTATGCCCTGCGGCGTGAGGCATTATCGACGGTCATCATCATGCTACAGACTTTTGTGCAATCTGGGGCTGATTAGACGAGATTAGACGAGATTAGACGACTGGTTTTACAGAATGGGCCGATCAATTGCTCCGGGATGTTTGCCGCTGGCGATATGATGATCGCCTACCAGGCCATGAGCGGCACCAGGTGATCAGAAAATGAGAAAGCCAGTCTGTTTACTGCAGAAATCCATCCCCCAAAACATGAGACCTCGTATTCTGGATGTGGTCAGGGATTCTGCCGGGGCTAGGCGTCAGATGTAATTTTTGAAAGGAACAAAGCTGGATACACCCGTTGCCGGGAACAGGGTAGAATCACAGCCAAAATTGAGATGCAAATCATTATTGTTATTAGGGAATATATCAGTAATCTGGCGGGTTTTCATCGCAATGCCTGGCTTTATCTAATCCATACCATCCTCTCCGGAGCTGCGATGGGCGTTTTTCGCCTGTTGTTTAACTTTTACGGAACCAGCCTGGGATATGATCCCCAACTGTTGGGTGGTCTGATCACCGCCAGCAGCTTCACAGCATTGCTTGTGGCATTGCCAATGGGCTTGGTGGCCGATAAGCTGGGACGCAAAGCCTCATTGCTTGTCAGCACACTGGGGGTTGCTGCGGCAGTCATGTTGATGGCATTGTTTCCTTCCCCGGCTTTGTTCATTGCCATGAATGTTGTCATGGGAATTTCCCAAAGTTTGGGTGGCATTACCATGGGCCCGTTCCTGATTGAGAACAGTTCGGAGCGGGAACGCGTTTATTTGTTCAGCTTTGCTTCCGGTATGAACATGATTTCCGGCTTCGCTGGCAACTGGATTGGCGGCAGCCTGCCAGGCTGGCTGGCACCTGGATTGGGCGTTGCAGCTACCAGCGCTCTGGCATATTCTGCTGCGATAAAAATAATCGCAATTGGTGCAGCCGTTGCAGCACTGCCTCTGTTTTTACTGCGAACACCACACTTGTCGTCAGCGGAACGATCTCTCTTTGCCCCGTTCAGCTATCTGAGCAAACATTTTTCCCAGATGGGCAAACTGATTCTGCCCATGCTGCTGGTATCCATCGGCGCTGGACTGACCATGCCTTTTATGAATTTGTTCTTTCGCCAGGTACACCAACTTTCGGATGCCGCTGTGGGCAGCACGTTTGCCTGGGGGTCCCTGGCCATGGGTTTGGGCCTGATCATTGCTCCACCGCTTGCAGACCGAATGGGCAAGATCAAGCTGGTGGTGCTCACCCAAGGACTTTCAATCCCCTTCCTGGCTCTATTAGGCTTTGGACCACTGGCTGTCAGCTTGGGCGCTTATTATATCCGTTTGACTTTAATGAATATGAGCGGACCGGTATATCAGACCTTTGTGATGGAAAAAGTGGAGCCCTCGGCGCGAGGGACCATTGCCAGTCTGGTCAGCATGGCCAACAGCTTTGGGTGGGCTTTTAGCCCGATCGTCAGTGGTTGGATCCAGGTGCGTTATGGCTTTGGCCCAGCGTTCTGGGGTACCATCATCCTCTATGCAATGGCTGTGTTCTTCTACTGGTGGTTCTTTATGGCGGTGAAAAAACAAATCCCAACCGTGCAACTTTCTGAAACCCCGCACATCTAAACCACTGTGGACGTGAAATACGCCTCAAACATGTTGGTGGAGGATCTTATTATGATGGAAATGACGATCGATTTTCCGGGTGGTGCCCGGGTGGATGCCCACTTTGGCCCGTTCACTGTTGCCACGGATCAACCCCCGGTGGCATCAGCCCCAACACCGTTCTCTCTCTTTCTGGCTTCTTTGGGTACCTGCGCTGGAATTTATGTCTTGGGTTTTTGCAGTCAGCGAGGTCTACCGACCCAGGGAATCCGCATTATGCAACGGATCCATACCAACCCCTTGAACCACATGGTTGAGAAGGTTGATCTGGAAATCCAGGTTCCCCCCGAATTCCCGGCAAAATACCACGAGGCTTTGGTGCGCTCTGCAGAACAATGCGCCGTCAAAAAACACCTTGAAAACCCTCCTAAATTTAACGTCAGCACAATCGTCATTGAATAAAATCCAGGAAATAATGATGCTCTGTGGACGCGACTTAATCGATTTAAAGAATGTGACAGAAGCACGCCCTTTTAACAGAGCATTAAATCACTTAACAAAATGATATCGACTTGAGATAGTGAACGGCCACCTGCCAAAGAGGGTGGCCGTTCATGTCACTATCCTGGCTAAATTTTGATCTCGAATGCGGGCAGCTTCTCTGGGCTGAATAAGAGCCCGGTTGCTCCAGGCCCCCCAAGATGATTAAGGCCCCAACTTAAACGGTCATCATCTGTTGGACAATGGCGCCAGTTTTCAGTGGGATGGTTTCCACGTCCTCAAGTTCACCGGACATGTAGGCCTCATAAGCACTCAGATCAAAGTGCCCATGCCCGGATAGATTGAAGAGGATGATCCGTTTGTCTCCTGCTTCACGCGCCACCAGGGCTTCATCAATTGCAGCCCGGATGGCATGCGCGGATTCCGGCGCTGGTAGAATGCCCTCACTGCGATTGAACATTAATGCTGCCTCGAACACAGCACGTTGCTGCACAGCTACAGCCTCCACCAGCCCGGCATCATATAACCCGCTGATGATTGGTGCCATTCCATGATATCTTAACCCGCCGGCGTGAATTGCTGGGGGCATGAAATCGTGACCCAGTGTGTACATCTTCATTACGGGTGTCATCCCGGCCGTGTCGCCGAAATCATAAGCATACGTCCCCTGGGTAAGTGAAGGCGTTGCAGTTGGTTCCACGGCCAGCAGGCGCGTGCGTTGTCCATCCCGCAGATTATGCCGCAGAAACGGAAAGGCAATCCCAGCAAAATTTGATCCCCCGCCCACACATCCGATGACAACATCCGGGTATTCGCCAGCCAAATCCATTTGTTTGAGTGCTTCCTCACCAATGACCGTCTGGTGGAGGAGCACGTGGTTCAGAACGGATCCCAGCCCATATTTCTTCATCCCCTTGGAGTTGATGGCGACTTCCACGGCTTCAGAGATGGCAATGCCCAATGAGCCGTTGGTGTGGGTATTGACGGCCAGGATTTGACGTCCTGATGCGGTTCTGTGGGAAGGGCTGGCAAAGACTTGGGCTCCATAGGTTTGCATCAGCGCCCGACGGTAGGGTTTTTGTTGGTAAGAGGATGACACCATGAAGACCTCTAGATCCAGGCCAAAGAATTGACAGGCCATGGCCAGAGCCGATCCCCACTGCCCGGCTCCGGTTTCAGTGGTTAGTCCCCGGGTTCCATCAATTTTGTTGTAAAAAGCCTGGGCTACGGCAGTATTGGATTTATGGCTTCCGGACGGTGACACGCCTTCATATTTATAATAGATATGGGCCGGGGTATCCAGAAATTGCTCCAATCGACGGGCGCGCAGCAGCGGAGTGGGCCGCCATAGTTTATAGATCTCCCGTACCTCGGCGGGAATGTCAATGTAACGTTCTGTTGACATTTCCTGTTCCAATAATCCGGCGGGGAATAAGGCAGACAGGAAATCGGGGGTTAATGGCTCCAATGTCGCCGGATGAAGCGGCGGCGGTGGAACGGCCGGAGCATCAGCAAGGATGTTATACCAGGCCTGGGGCAGGTCGGTTTCGTTAAGTTGAAAACGGGTCGTGGATTGATTATCCATGGTCATCTCCTGATGGATTTTTGAAAAAGTGATTAGTTTGATAATGTCAGATTAGCAAAATAAACCAGACATGACTGTCGGGTGGATGGTTGTATCGCGGGATAAAGCGCGTCCGGTTAATCCGATGGCGGCATATACGCTCTCAAGTGTTTCCCTGGCAATTGGCCGAGCCCGTTCAGTCCCTTGATGGAGGAAATCCCATAGGTCATCCGGATGGGCTGCCAGTTCTGATCGACGCTGCCGCAAGGGAGCCAGGTAGGCGTTCAATGCGGTGACCAGAATCTGTTTGACCGCCACATCACCAATTTTGCCGGCGGTGTAACGGCTTTTTAGATCTACCACCAGATCCTTGTCTGAGTGGAACAAGTCCAGGTAGGTGAATACTGGATTGCCGGCAACCTGGCCGCGATCTGTTGTCCGGATCCGGTTGGGATCGGTGTACATTTGCATGACTTTGCTTTCGGTTACGGCAGGTGTATCGCGCAGATAGATGGCGTTGTTGTAAGAGGTATGCATCGTTCGATTATCAATTCCCGGCAGGCGCGGCATGCGGGATAACCTTGGTTGGGGTTCAGGGAATATAATCCCGTAAAGCATATTGAACCGACGCGCCAATTCGCGTGCCAGTTCCAGATGTGGCAACTGATCCTCGCCCACGGGAACGGTTGTGGAACGGTAGAGGAGAATGTCGGCCGCCTGCAGCACAGGGTAGGCTAGCAGGCCCAATGACGGGTTGAGCCTCAGGGTTTGAATATGTTCCTTGTAGGTTGGCACTCGTTCCAATCGACTGACAGGAGCCAGCATGCCCAACAGCAAGCCCAATACGGCATGCTCCGGAATTGCTGATTGCACGATCAGGGTCGAGCGGGCAGGGTCTATCCCGGCCGCCAGCCAGTCAAGCACCATTTCAATGGTATTGTGGCGTAGATTGTTGATGGTTTCATTGGTCGTCAGTACATGAAAATCAGCCACGAGAAAGAAACAATCATGGGAATTCTGCAAATCGACCCAAGTCTGCAGTGTGCCTACCAGATGACCAATGTGACGTGGACCGGTGGGGCGATGCCCCGTCAATACTCGTATTCTTGCTGTCATTTGACACCTCCGTCTGTGGTTAAAAATACCCGGCGCTCATCCTGAAGGACGAACGCCGGGTTCGTGGTGCCACCTCCGTTAGGCTGTCATTTGACCTTAACAAAAAATCCCCGGTGATAGCACACAGGGGAAAGGCCAGCCTCACTCTTTGCGGGTACGGCAGTCAGCTGCGATACCCTTTGCCTTGATAACGGTGGCAGCTCCGGCGCAGGCTACTGGCAGATCATGCGTTTGCCTGGCAACTCCAAGGTCCATTCAGTGCTGTTGTGCGGGCAGGTTCTCACCATCTCCTGCTCTCTGGGCCGTCAGGTCAGCACGTACTCGTCCTTCTCATCGTCTTTGGATATTGAATTACAAAAATTATAGGCGATTTACCAGCCCTGTCAAGAGGGCATTTCTGAGGGATTCCGCAGTAAGTATAATAATAGAAGGAGAAAGGGGGAAGGTGGGTGG